>JAILHV010000093.1 GCA_024695625.1 Treponema sp. | reverse complement strand
GTAGAAAACGTAACCTGGTACGATGCCGTAAACTTCTGCAACGTGCTCAGCAAAAAGACAGGCCTTGAACCAGTCTACAAGATTGAAATCAATAAAATAGAAGAAACAAAGGTCGGTAATTACATAGAAAAGCACATCATGGATGCTAATGTGTCCATCAACAAGAATGCCAACGGCTACAGGCTTCCTTCTGAACCTGAATGGGAATTTGCTGCCCGCGGTGGCGATGCCTCTGCTCCCGACTGGAGCTTTGCATTCAGCGGTTCACAGTCAAAGACCTACAAAAAAACCGACATGTCTTCCCCAGATTTGGACAAGGTTGCATGGTATGTCTACAACCTTACTACCGGCAAGACAGGAAAGGAAAAGGTTGCAAAGGACACTCCAGGCTATTGCACGCACGAAGTTGGCCTAAAAGCTGCCAACAGGCTTGGCCTTTACGACATGAGCGGAAACGTCTACGAATGGTGCTACGACCTTGGCGAAGACGACGGTGAGCGCATTGTACGCGGCGGTAACTACTGCTCAAGCGCAAGGGCTGCAACCGTAACCGCATGGGATGATGCCCCAATGACTCAGCATCACTCCGGCGTTGGCTTCCGCGTTGCAAGAAACGCAAAATAAGTCGAAAGTCCACCTAATTCATTGCCGTTGTGTCGAACCATGACACGGCAATCTTTTACCCCCTTGCTTTTGGTAAGGGGGTGCTTTTTTAGAAAATCTTGTGCAGGGTGCGTATCTTCCTAAGGCTGGGGTTCTGCGCAATAAGGTGCAGCTTGATTGTGTCAAACATGGTAATCTTGCAGTGAAGGTTTATATCCGTCTTTAAAAATTCAATGTCCTCTTTTTTTAGCGAAGACAAAAAATCAAAGCATTCAAAAAATGAAGAAGTAAATTCATCATCATTCAGCGGAATGGATGAATCGCGGTATTTTTTTAAATAACAGTTTTCAAGCGTGTTATAAGAAGACAAAAAATTATTGTACGAAGGAAAATAAGACAAGTTTTTCAGTTCCATAAAAAACTAATCGGAATATTTTAGCTTTCAATTTAGAGGAAGTTCCAAAATCTTGTGTCCTTAATTTATTCTTATGCAAATAAACCGTAAGTCAGTTTTGGGCGCGGCGGAAGGAAAATCTTTGGGGTGGGACGTAGGAAAAAAGCAAGGAGGGACCCTTTAGGGAGGATTCCTTGATTTTTTCCGTAACGGCTTGACGCTGTGCTGCCAGTCGGGACCCGCCTTCAAAGATTTTCCTGGTTGTTCAGAAGTAAACTGACTTATGTGTTTAAAAAGACACGTCGTTTGTCTTTAGGCAGAAGCAGTCGTAGCCTTGCACCTTGTACATTTGGAACACGCCCGTAACCGTTATGCTGCTTCCTTCCTTGGGATAGTCCTTGGGGTACTGGTGGTAACCTTCCCAGACAAATTCAATTCCCTGTTGGCAGCAGGCGGTTGCATCAAGTATTACTACCGCAAAGGCTTTCTTCCTTCCAAATTCAGGCGGCAGGTCGTAGGAAGCAAAAGTTCCCTTTATCTTTATTGTCTTTCCAAGGTAGCTTTCCGGTTCACTCATCATGTTGAATATCTGCGAGTAAATAAAAGTCTGGCTCACCTTTGTAAGGTCAATGTCTACCTTTGTAGTTTTTTTTTGCTGGGCACTGGCCATCGATGCTTGAAAGAAAATTAAAATCAATGTGAATGCAAAAAGAAATTTTTTCATCTTAGCTTCTCCTTGTAATTTTTCCCAAAAGGGTGAATGCAAAAAATGTTATTGCGTCTGCCGCAACTATCGTACAGCCAACGGGAGTTCCTTTTATTATAGAAAAGAGCATTCCGCTGAGTGCGCATACGACAGAGACTATTGCAGAGCAAAGGGTTACGCTCCTAAAGGTCTTGAACATGCGCATTGCAGAAAGTGCCGGGAATATTATGAGTGCAGAAATAAGAAGCGAGCCAACAAGGTTCATTGCAAGAACGATTATCACCGCTGTTACGCAGGCAATTGCAAAGTTGTATGCCTTGGTGGACACCCCGGAAGAAGCCGCAAAGGTTTCGTCAAAGGTTATTGCAAAAATCTTGTTGTAGAACATGGCGTAAAAAATAATTGTAAGGGCAGAAAGGATTATGCAAAGTATAACCTCGCCTTTTGTAAGCGTTAGAATGGAAGTAGAACCAAAGAGTGTGCTGCAAACATCCCCGGAAACATTCGGTCCTGTGCTAAACTGGTTCATCAAGAGGTAGCCAAGTGCAAGTGCCCCGGTAGAAATCATTGCGATTGCCGCATCTCCCTTTATCTTTGAATTTTGGTTTCCGCAAAGGATAAGAATTGCACACAGCACCGTAAGTGGAAGTGAAAGGTACATGGTGTTTGAAAAGTGCAGTATGCCCGCTATGGCCATTGCCCCGAATGCCGCATGGGAAAGACCGTCCCCTATGTAGGAAAACCTCTTTAGCACAAGTGGAACTCCAAGCAGGGAAGAGCAAAGTGCAATAAGAATTCCTACTATAAGCGCAAACCTTACAAAGGGATATTCAAGGTACATGGAAAGTGTTTCTATAATGCTCATTGTCTTTCTCCTTTTTCTATGTAACATTCATTCCCCAGGTGAAGGATTCTGTGTGCCCATTTTTTTATTCCCTGAATATCGTGGGAAATCATTATTATGGTCATGGGCTTTTTCTTTCTTGTGTTAAGTTCATAGATAAGATTGTACATGTTTTCTGTTGCCTGGGGGTCAAGGCCTGTTACAGGTTCATCAAGCAAAAGTGCGTGTTCTGCTGCGCAAAGTGCCCTTGCCAAAAGAACCCTCTGCATCTGTCCGCCGGAAAGTTCACGGTAGCAGCTTTTTGCAAGGTTAAGAATGCCTGTTTCCTCCATGGCTTTTTCTGCCGTTTTCTTTTGTTCCTTTGAATAGCATATAAAAAAGTGACCGTGCCTCTGGCAACCTGTCCTTACAATTTCTTCCACGGAAGCGGGAAAGTCCTTCTGGACAGGTGTCTGCTGGGGAAGGTATCCTATGCTGCCGGGGCGAAAGTTTTTTCCCGGTATGATTTTTCCGCCCATTGGTTTTTGGAGCGAAAGCAGGGTTTTTATTAGGGTGGATTTTCCGGCTCCGTTTTCTCCCACTATGCCAAAGTATTCACCTTCATTTACGCAAAAGTTTAGCCCGGAAATGATTTCTTTTGCACCGTAGCCCAGGGATAAATCCTTACAGGTAAAGAGTTCCAATTTACTCTCCTTTAAAATATTAGAATAAAAATTGAATTAAAGTTAAAAACTAATAAGATTTCTTTAAGCTGGGGTCAGTTTGAAAGCTTTATTTTTTTTGTGACTGATGTTTTTACTTCTAATTCTATTTTTGGTACAGCAAATTTTGTCACTATAAATTCTATGTTGGCCAGGGCTTTTTTGCAGGGCTTAATTCCTTCTGCTGCGCTTTGCAGTGAGGCCTCTGCCGTCATAATCACCGTGCATATAGGGCAGCCGCTTCCAGAGCAGTCGTGGTCAATTTCCCCTACCGCAAAGTGAATGGATGCCAGTGATGCGCACAGGAATACGATTGCAAGTGCAAGCGTTAGAAGAGAATGTTTTGTGCTTTCCGTTTTTCCAGCAATTACTGCTGAACCGTATCCGCTTTTCATAAAAAATGCCGTTTGCTCCTGGCTACAAAGCCATGCCCCCATTATTGCATTTTTTCAAAATAGCGTAAAGCCATGGGCTACACGGAAATCAATTTTGAAAACTTCCTTCCGCTATCAAAGTAAGGGTTCCGATTTCTTCCAAACGAAAACCTTCTGAAAAAATGGAAAGCGTATATTCTTGATTTTCTTTTAGTTCAGAACAATCATAATTTATTTCTTGAACTGTATTTGTAACAGTCGCTGTTGTTTTGGGAGAATTCACTGTCCATGAATATGTATTATCATTTTTTTCAAAAGAGGAAGTTTTACCTGTAGTACTTGTATTTGAACTTGTACTGGTTTTTGAAAAATGAAGTGTGAATGCTTTGCCAGAAGGAATCTTGATTGCATCGTTTTCTGTTTTTAGCTTTTCTATTTTTATGTTATTAACTTTAGATAGCTTATAATCAGAAGAATCATCAATTATATGAATAATAGCTGATGGTTGTTCTTTTATATTTATATAATCTGTGTAAGTTTCTGTAGACTTGCAAGCTGTAAAAAAAATAGCAAGAATCAAATTTGTAATAAT
>JAILHV010000066.1 GCA_024695625.1 Treponema sp. | reverse complement strand
ATAGACAATGCCATTCTTGACTCATTTGACATTGTACAGCTTGTTCAGCAGCTAAACGATGCATTTGACATAGAAATTGGTGCAGAAAATATTGTTCCAGAAAACTTCAACTCAGCAGAAGCAATCTGGAAAATGGTTCAGAGCCTTCAGGACTAGCGTGATAAAAAAACATATCGCCTGCATTATAATCTTATTCGCATCTGCTTGCCTTGTGCTTACAGGCATTTTCAATTCCTGTAACACAGCCTTTTATGACGCCGCGTTAAAATTCAAAGATGGATTTTTACCGCATGCGAACGACGGGAAAGACAAGCAGGTAATCCGAATAGATATTAACGAAAGCGCCATAAGCCAACTGCCCCAGGGAATGAATGCATGGGAAAACCTTGCGCAGATTCTTTCATTTTTGAATGAAGAAAAGTCGGGCATTTTTCTTCCATCATTTTTTGCAGAAAACGCACCCGCAAATCCAAAGCGGAAAATTCTTGGGCAGATGCAAATGAGCAGCTGCGTGGTCTTACCGGCCATAACTGTTCCCAACGAGATAATCCCCTATCTGAATGCAGACATTTCCTTGGCCCAGAAAAAAATCATAGAAAAACACTTGTGTTACCCGCGTGTTCTTAACGGACAAAAAATTGCAAAAACAGACCGTCTTCTTATCCCAGACGACGACTTCTGCCGCTTTGCAACAAGCCTAGCTTTTGTTTGCGTCCCGCAAGATACAGACAAAGACAGCGTGCTTCGAAGGATGAATGTTTTCTATGCCTACGGAGACGGCTACATTCCAAGCTTTGCATTTGCCCTTGCAAGCAAAATGCTGGGCATAAAGCAGGACTCCATTGTACTTGACTGCGGAAACAAACTGACTTTCTCTTGTGAAGACGGAAGCGAATACAAGGTTCCTGTTGACGGAGAAGGAAGAATCTTAATCCCCTACAGCTCAAAAGAGCTTTTCTCAAAGATTGATTTTGAATACTTCGCGCAGGCTTTCTCGGACACGGATGCTTCATACCAGATCAACTCCATGCTAAAAAACAAAACGGCGGTCATAACCGACTCAACCTTTGAAAAATCACGCGGCAGCCAAAACTTTTTTCTTTCTCCGCTCGGAAACACAATCACGGAAAATTCGGCAGAACTTTGCCTCTTGAACGCTTTCTTGGAAAATTCATTCTTTGGCATATATCCTGTCTACGCTAAATATGCAATTTTGTTTTTTACAATATGCGTAATATTTTTTGCCTCACTTTCGCGCAGAAAACTTACCTTCTTCTTAGCCTGCATATTTTTAATAATCTTAATAGCTGCGGCGGAACTTTTTATTTTTGTTTACATGAATATTGCCCCCTGGATAGCAGGCCCAATACCTGTTATTCTTGCCGGATTTATCTTTGAACTAATCAGGAGAAGTTTATGATTGATGATTCGCAGATTTACCAAATGATTCAAACTGCACTAAAAATGAGGGAGCGCTCATACTGCCCATATTCGCATTATGCGGTTGGAACAGCATTGCTTACCAAGGACGGACAGATTTTTGGGGGATGCAACATCGAAAACATTGCCTTTGGACCAAGCAACTGCGCGGAACGAACTTCCTTTTTTAAGGCAATAAGCGACGGCCACAAGGAATTTGTTGGCATTGCTATTGCAGGCGGACCTGCGGGAAAGGAACCGCTTGAATATTGCACGCCATGCGGTGTTTGCCGCCAGGTAATGGCAGAGTTTTGCCACGAAAATTTGTCTATTATAATGGCAAAAACAGACAGCGACTATAAAATCAAGACTCTGGGCGAACTGCTGCCAGACAGTTTTTCTCCGCATGGACAAGTTGGTGTTCAAAGCCAAGAAGAGTCCGAAGAAAAAAAAGAAGAATAGCAAAAAAAAGACTTGTCCCAAAAGAAAATCTCTCTTTTTGGACAAGTCTAATTTTTATCCCGATAATTTTAGTTTAGGCCAAGCCAAGGCCAGAAGTCCGGGTCTTCCTGACCGATTCTCCAGAAGCCTATGCGGGTAACGCCTTTTTCCTGGTACATGCGGGCCCTCTTAACAAGCGAGTAGGTGT
>JAILHV010000019.1 GCA_024695625.1 Treponema sp. | reverse complement strand
AAGTTGAGGGGCCGCTTTTTCAGAAACACCTTCTATCGAACCATCATCATTCACACCAAGAAAGATATCTCCGCCAAAACGGTTCAGGAATGAGCAGACAGTTTCCAAAACATCTTTTTCTATACTTCCACCACAGCGTTTAAATTCTTGAGTAAGGCCTTCACCGAGTTGTATTTTCTGCAATGCGATTTCTTCTGTCATTTATTTTTCCCCTACTTTATTATCAGCCAAGTTACCAGCTCAAAGTCGCTCAATTTCGAAGCCTGCTTGTCAGTTGAAATCAATACGGCACTTCTGCTCATTCCAAGTTTTGCGGCGGTACGTTTTTAGGAAAACTTTTCATTCGGCGAAATTACAATTGAATCATCTTCTATTTTATAGTTTCTTGAATCAGCATCAAATGATTTTACAAATGTCGGCTCACCAAAAAGGAATTTCATGCTCTTAATGGAATCAAGCTGCTCGTGCAAACCGTAATATGCAAAGATTGTAAAGTAAGCGGAAACTACAGAAAGCTCTGAACCTTCTTTTACTATATCTTTTAAGAATTCCCCAACGCTGCCGTAGTCTTTGTTGTCTCTGATTAATGTATCTGCCATCTTCTCCATCCATAATAATAGAAGATTATACCACAAATTCCCTCTTTTGTTGCGGAAATACCGCTATTCTACAAAAGTCTCCATGCCAAGGGGGCTTTGCTCCCAAAGAAAATTCACGCCGAGTTTTACCCGAAAACACGCCGAGAATTTTTTAAAACTCGCCGTGTTTTAAAAAATTCTCCGTACGTTTTTCCAGGGGTCTCCGTATGTTTTTTGGAACTGGCCGTTGAATATACCTAAAATGCTAATTTTCTGCGGTTTTTATGAATTTATCCGAATTTTTTTGACTTTTCTTATCATTTTACTTGACATTATGGTTAAGTTATTGTAATTTATAACCAGATATAGGATAAAAAGGATAAGACGGAGGTAAGCGAGATGGACGCAAACTTCAAGAGCAGGGTTGAGGCCCTCTTAAAGGAAAAGGGGATGACGCAGCGGGAACTGGCCGCAAGGCTTGGCGTGAGCGAGGTTACGGTTAGCCGCTGGATGACTGATGGTGCAAACGGACGGAACCCCAGCATTCCGACCCTGCAGAAGATAGCAGACATTCTTGAGACTACACCGGATTATCTTTTGGGGAAGGACGGAAAGGAATTGCAGCCAACACAGAACACGGCCAGCGACGGCGTAAACTGGGGAGCGATTCTTGCCGGAACAGCCCTGACTGCAACCGCCGTAATCGGACTTGTTGCCCTTGCAAAGGCTATGGGCAAGTTGAACGAAAGCGACAAGGAGCAGATTGAAAACATTCTGAACAGGGAATGAGTGCAGGCAAACCTGCAAGGAGGTAAGCAAATTGCGAGCAAAAAAAAGACCTTTTAGCTGATTGCAGTCAGTTAAAAAGTCTCTAAACAACCTGCGGAAAACCACAGATGTCATTGCTTAAAAAACATCATAGTTGGTTTCCGCAAAACATTCAAGACCTTGAAACCTTCGTTGAAGGAATCAAAGCAGTCCTATGGCACAAATTGAAATGTCATTTCAAGAGCCAGAGGCAAAAATCAATTTTGGAGAAATGCTTATGAACACAGCAATTTTCCGTAAAGGAACAAAGTTCCATCATATAGGAGTTATCAACTATGAAATACAGAATTGTAAAGAGGATGAACCCTCTTAATACCGCAGAATCAAAATACTACGCGGCACCCCAGTACATGGAGGAGCTGACGGTGCTGGACCTTGCAAAGGACATTTCCGATGCATGTACATTAAACGTAACTGACGTGGAGGCGGTTCTAACTTCCCTCGTAAGGAAGCTTCCCCTCTACCTTAAGAACGGATTCAAAATCCAGCTTGGAAACTTTGGCCGGGTAAAACTTTCCTTCTCTTCAAAGGGATACGAAAGCCCTGAGAACGTGGATGCTTCAAGCATAACGAGTAAACGCATCCTCTTTACGCCTAGCAGCGAGCTAAAAAACGAAATTGAAAAGGCATCATTTTCAAAAGTTTGATTTGCTAAGATAAAGTAAAACCTTGCCCTGCCCGAGAGGAATCTTGGGTAGGGTATTTTATTTCCTCCTCTAAATCTCCACCCCAAACACCGCCATCACATCCCCATCGTCCATGATGCGGTCGCTGGGCTTGGAGGCGTTTTCTATCATGCTTTGGATTCTGTCCTTGATTGCGTTTCCAATCAGGCGGTCGGTGTCTACTCCTCGAAGCTTGAAGAAGAGGAGCGGGTCTTTGTCAAAGCGGGAACCGATTCCGTAAAGGACTGCGGCTACGTGCTTGCACATGTCGGCATAGTCGGGGCAGGAGCAGCTAAAGTGAATCTTTGCCATTGACGGGAAGAGACCGGCACCTTTTTGAGTGAAGAGGGCTTTCAGGTCGTCGGGAAAGTTGCCTTTTACAAGGTCATCTATGTTCTGGATTTTTGATGCGCACTTTTCTACAATGCTCTCGTACTGTTCTTCGGTAAGCTCGTCGATTCTTACTCGGACATTGTAGGGCTTTTTTCCGCTTCCCTGAACTAAGGCCGTAACTTCTCCCACGTCAATTTGCAAGTCAAGGACGCAGTTTGCGCGGACATATTTTCTGCCACGCTCTAAGCGGCTTGCATAGTCGGCATAGAGCTCAAGGTTTTGGCACCAGGCTTTTCCCCACCAGCTTTTTGCGATTGTTCTTCCTTCAAGCTCAACCGGATTCAGCACCACGCCTTTTTTGCGCTGCTCTTCGATATATTTTTTTGCCTTTGCCTTGTGTTCCGCAACTGAAACGTAAGGGGCAAATCCGCTGTAGTAATCGTAATATCCCATCGTTTATTCCTCCCCGTCCAGACGGAACATTTTCATAAGGTCGCTGTCGCTCATCTCGGTTATCCAACTTTCTCCTGAGTCTGCGGAGATGACGTTTTGCGCAAGCTCGATTTTGCTCTTTATGAGCTCGTCGATTTTTTCTTCGATTGTTCCACGGCTTACGAATTTGTGAACCATGACGTTTTTTGTCTGACCGATTCTGAACGCGCGGTCGGTGGCCTGATTTTCCACTGCGGGATTCCACCAGCGGTCAAAGTGAACCACGTGATTTGCATTTGTAAGGTTCAATCCCGTGCCGCCTGCTTTTACCGAAATGACCATGTAGGGAATATAAGTGTCGCTCTGGAATTCTTCCACCATTTTGTTGCGCTTGGAAATTGGAGTTCCGCCGTGAAGGACAAAGCCCCTTATGCCGAATACGCCACAAAGAAAATCATCGAGGGCTGGGCATATTTCCTTGAACTGGGTAAAGACAAGCACACGCTCGCGCTTTTCGTAAATCGTCTGGCAGATGTCTTTGAGCATTTCAAACTTTCCGCTGTCTTTTTCTGCAAATCCATCCGCTCCGTTGAACTGGTCGGGGTGATTGCAAATCTGCTTTAGCTTTAAAAGGGATGCAAGAACAAGGCCTCGGCGTTTCATTGGGTCATCATCCTCTTTTGCTTTTTCCAAAAGTTTTGCAAGGTCGTCCACATATTTTTTGTAAAGGACCCGCTGCTTTTTGGAAAGGGTCACGTAATCGGTCATCTCCATTTTTTCGGGGAGGTCAGAGATGATTGACTTGTCCGTTTTTAGGCGGCGCAGCATGAAGGGTGAAATCATCGCCTTGAGCTTTGAGTAGCCGGAAGGATTTTCTTTTAGCGATGATGCGAAGCGTTTGAATTCCGTTGATGTTCCTAAAAGGCCTTTGTTCAAGAAATCGTAGAGCGACCAGAGGTTTGTCAAATCGTTTTCTATTGGAGTTCCAGTGAGGGCGATTCGGTTTTTGGCTTTGAGTGACTTTATGCTTTTTGTCTGTTTTGATGAAGGATTTTTAATTGCCTGGGCTTCGTCCAGAATCACAAGATCCCAATCTGTTTGCTGCAAATCTTCCATGCGGCTTACCATGCTGTAGGTGGTGATGGAAAGGAAAGCGGATGATGGGGCTTCGGGATGGCGAGAAGCGGATGGGTGTAAAATCTGGAGAGGCAAAAGCGGGGCGAACTTTTTACATTCATTCTGCCAGTTTCCTAAAAGGGATGCGGGAACTACAAGCAGGATTTTTGAATCTGGAGCATCCTGCCTTAGACTTTCCAAAAATGCGAGGACTTGAACGGTCTTTCCCAAGCCCATGTCGTCTGCAAGACAGGCACCGAAGTTGCAGGCCGTCATCTTGGAAAGCCACTCGTAGCCCTTTGACTGATATGGACGCAAGGTAGCCTTAAAGCTTGAAGGAAGCTTCATGGCCTTTTTGCCCGTGCTTGAAACAGAACGCAAGTCACGGAGAAGTTCAGAAATCCATGTGGCGTTGGAGATGGCGTTTATGTCGATTTTGTCTTTTGAATCGTCATCAGCATTGTCAGAGTTAAGGCTCATGCGAAGGGCTTCCATCATGCTTATGTCACCCTGATATTTTTCCATCTCTTTTAAAAGCAAGTTCAGCCGCTCGTGGTCAACTTCCACCCACTTGCCTTTTATGAGCGAAAGGCCTTCGTCCATTGAAAGCATCTTTTTGATTTCTGTCTTGGTGAGTTTTTCACCGTCAACTTCAAGGTAGCCTTCCATTCCAAGAATTGTGTCCAAGCCCAGGAGTGATTTTTTCTTTGTTAGCGAGACTGAGACCCTTGCCTTTTGCCGGGATTTTTTCCACCAGTCAGGAATTCGGCAGACGATTCCGCTTTCTTCTATCTTTGGAATGTCACGCAAGATTTGCCATGCCTCATTTGTAGTAAGCCGCAGGGGATGGAACATTTCCCCGCTTGCAGTAAATTCCCCGATTAGTTTTGAAACCTCAGCCGCCCGGTTAAGGCAGGAAAGAAGCTCCAGAATTTTATCCCGGTCATTTTTGTATTCGGTTAGGGCATATTTTAATGGCGCGTGCTTTATGCCACCCTTTTCGCTTTGTGTGGAATAGGTTGCAAGAAATGAAAAGGGATATTTTTCGTCGTTTTTATTTTCCACAAGATGAAAGAAAATCCTCTCCGCAACTTTTAGCCGCTCGTCTTTTTCCGCAAGGTAAAGGGCTACTGTTCCTGCATAATTTTTGATCTCGTAGGAAAAGCAGCCGTTCAGTTTTGCCCAGAGAAAAGAAATCCATTCTGCGTTTACGTTTTCAGAGCCAGGTGCAAATGGAAGTGATGAAAGGAGGTTTTCCGTTAAATCGCCGGTCAGCGAAACAACCGTGTTTTCCCTGCTGAGTTCAAGGCCTTCCGTTCTGGAAAGCTCGGTCAAAAATGAATCTGCCACCTGCCAGAGAAAAAGTCCCGCATCATCCACGCTTGCTACAGGGCGCACACCAAAGCCAAGGTTGTACAAGGCCATTACAGGTTCATCTTTAAATGCACCGCTGTAAGTTGCATCGTCCACCGCAAAGAGTGTGGGCAAAAATCTAAAGCGCAGGGGGCCTGCCGCAGTTTGTTTTTTCATCTAATAATCTCCAACGGCATTATAGCATAAAAAAAAATTATTTTGAAAATACCTCTTTTGTTTTTTTGCGTGAGGGATTGGAGGGGCGGCGGAGCCGTTCCGAAGGAATGGAGCCGGAAGGCGGAACCCCGCAAAGCCCGACGGCAACTTGTTGCCGGCACGCCCAAAGAAGTAATTTTTTGGATATTCTATTTTAAGCTCACCGATGTTTCATTGTGCCGTGTCGGATAAATTTCGGTGTAGAGAATTTTTCCGTTAACAATGCCAAGCCTTACAATTTCTGAATCCAGGGCTCCGTAGACTGCAAACTCAGCTTCTCCATTGAAGATAAAATTGCCGAGTGAATAAACAATCAGTTTTCCCTTGTACCATTCGGTTGGCTGAATTACATGCGGATGGCTTCCAAAAACAACATCGGCTCCAGAATCTATAAACCGTTCGTAAAGGTTCCGCTGCATATTGTGAGGCTTATGCCGATACTCGAATCCACCGTGAACATTGACGATTACAAAATTGCCCGCTGCCTTTTCTTTTTTTATATCTTCAAAAAGCTCTTCGCTTTGCCAAAGAATTCCAGCCCGGCTTTCCGTTGCGGTGGCAGTTTTTTCCCCGTTGAATCCAGTCCTTTCGATTGGAAAAGCTCCGCAGCTTATGATTGCGATGTTCATTCCGTTTACTGTCGTATGATAGAATTTTTTTGCCTCATCAGCAGTATAGCCGGCTCCAGAAGTTGGAATGCCGTGTTCTTTCAATGCCGCAAGCGTATCTTTGAAGCCTTCTTCACCGTAATCGTAGCAGTGATTGTTTGTCTGCATAAAATAATTGAAGCCAGCTTTTTTTAATGCCTGAAGCACTTCCTTGCGGAATTTAAATGTATAGGACTTGTATATACGTTTTCTGGATTCGGTTACAGCCCCCTCAAGGTTTCCTATCATTATGTCATTGCTTTGCAAGACAGGGAGGGTGTTTCCGAAGACCTTTTCCAGCCCGTTTTCATCTTCTATCAGAGTTTTTTGTGCACCGCCTTCAACCATTATGTCACCTACGGCAGCTATAAAACCAATATTTTCTTTACGCTCATATTTGTTCTGGAAAAAATCATCAAGGAATTCAAAAATGCTTTTTGAAAAATCAGGAATCATAACCGTGCATTTTGCGAAAGTCTTTTTTTCAAGAGCGTAGCCTTCGTCCCCGGCATATTTTGAATCCACTGGTATTGCCTTGTTTCCTTCAGGAAAATTTTCCACATCGCTGAATGAGAGTGTAAAATTTGCTGTGTTTACGTTGAGCGAAGACACATGTTCAAAATCTGTAGGTGCTGAAGGAAAATAATATTTTGATTTTAAGCTGTAGCTTTTTATACAGGGATTTTCCAATTCACCGTCAAAGAATGCCATGCTTTCATCTTTGGTAACGAAAGCAACTGCGCAAGCATAAGGTCCTTTTTGTCTTTCCTTGCCGCTGTTCAACTCCAGGGAAGAAAAATCAGAAAGGGAAATCAGCGAAAAATCTGCAGGGGGAGCAAGGCCCTTAAAATATTCGTCAAAAATGGCATCGTCTACAACGACGTAATATTCTTTTGTACATGATGAAATCTTTTTGTGTTCAGCCAAAAACAATAGGACAAAAGCCATAAGGGCCACAAACAGGATTCCCGATACTGCGGCCATAATTGTATTTGAAATGAAAGGTCTCTTCATAATGTAATTCTAGCCGAATGATGGGAAAAAGCATAGGTAGAGAGAGCAAAGTTTCTTGATAAAATATTTATTACCAGCTAACTTCCATTGTAGCATGGACTAACAACTGAAGCTAAACCTTCTTTATGCATAAAAACTCCTATTTGAAAGATTTAAAAGCAAAAAGCCTGCTATGCGCATTTTTTTATTCAATGCACACAACAGGCTTCTGGTAAGAGAATATGATTTTACAATCGCTATACTTTACTGCATTATATAGAGTTCTTTTCCCCTTTACTAAACTTATACTTCTTGAGCCCATTCACTCCCCAGCAAAACAAATACCATGCGCTGGAAAAAACATTCATTTTTAATACCTTGCGGTAGATGTTCCATTGAGGCTTAATCATTTTCGTCTTACTTGCAGTCATACTGTCATCTCGCATACGATAATCCACAAGAACATCACCGTAGCCAAATGCGGTTAGACCATTTTTCATTATTTCAAGCCAGTAAGCATAATCATCGCGAAGAGCTTTTAAAGCCTCGTTGAAGAGAATTTTTCCTGGCAATTTTGCAGTGTCAACAATTGCTGCAGAGGGGAATATCGGGCAATGGCGGAGAAGCTGTTTATAAGTTCGTTTGCCAGTGAAAACATATGGAGTAAGAAGTTCTGCATCGCAAAGACTATTCATTCTGCGATACGAGGCAAAGAAAATCGCAACGCTCTCATCTTTGTTTTCTTTAATATGCTTCATCATTGTAGAAAGATAATCATTATGCCAGATATCATCACTGTCAAGAAAAGCAAAATAGCGTCCTGTTGCTGCTTCCATTGCTTGATTTCTTGCTCCACTAGAACCACGGTTCACACTTGCACGAATCAGTTTTATACGGGAATCTTTATCCGCATAAGACTGAACAACAGCAGCCCCTGCCCCACCGTCCGGAGAGCAATCATCTACGATAATCATCTCCCAGTCGGCAAAAGACTGTGCTAATACAGAATCAATAGTAGCTCCTACAAGAGCCGCACCTTTCCACATAGGTGTGATAATTGAGAAAACAGGAGTTGTCATTTTGATTTTCCTAAAAAGAAAGTTTATATATTCGAAAAAAAGATTTTAAAAAAGTTTGTTTGCTATATTCCATGCTGCAAGAATCGTGTCGTCCATGTCAAAGTATTTGTACATACCAAGACGACCACCGAAAATCACTTTATCCTGCTTGTCTGCCAGAGTTTTGTATTTTGCGTATAAAGATGAGTTTTTTTCATCATTCACTGCATAATACGGTTCATCTCCCTGTTTCCAAGTTGCAGGATATTCACGGGTAATCAAACTTCCATTTAATTCCATAGCAAACGTATTTTCAGGCTCAAAATGCTTGTGTTCGATAATTCGCGTATACGGAGTTTCTGAATCGGTATAATTGATTACTGCATTTCCCTGATAGTTTTGAACAGGAAGTTTTTCTGTTTCAAAACGAAGACTGCGGTATTCAAGTTCACCAAATTGATAATCAAAGAAACGGTCTATTGTTCCTGTGTAAATCACTTTGTCTGCACAAGAAAGCCATTTTTCTTTATCATCAAAGAAATCTGTATTAAGTTGAATATCACAGCCGTCAAACATTTTTTTGATAATCTGAGTGTATCCACCGATTGGAATTCCCTGATAACGGTCATTGAAATAATTATTGTCAAAAGTCAGACGAACTGGAAGACGTTTTATAATGTTTGCCGGAAGATCGGTGCATTTTCTACCCCACTGCTTTTCGGTATATCCTTTTATCAGTCGTTCATAGATGTCTCGACCTACAAGACTGATTGCCTGTTCTTCAAGATTTTGCGGAGTCTTTCCAGCCATCTCGGAAGCCTGCTCAGTAATTCGCTTTAGTGCGGCTTGAGGAGTAATAACATCACTCCAAATTTTTGTAAAAGTATTCATGTTGAAAGGCAGGTTATAGAGTGTGCCCTTATAGTTTGCCACAGGACAGTTTGTGTAACGGTTGAATTCTGCAAAACTATTCACAAAATCCCAGACTTCACGACTGTCAGTATGAAAAATATGAGCACCATATTTATGCACATTTATGCCGTCCACATTTTCGGTGTAGATATTGCCACCAATGTGACTCCGTTTTTCCAGTACAAGACTTCGTTTTCCACGCTTTACTGCCTCATGCGCCATGGTAGCAGAGAAAAGTCCTGCGCCGACAAAGAGATAGTCGTAATGTTGCATTATTACAATTCCCCTTTTTGAGAGTATTATTTATTCCTCTTAAAAAAATAAATAATATTAATAATAAATATATATATTAATGAATTTCCAGCCAAAATAAAGGCAAGAATTCTATCTCTTATTTTCATTCCATGTTTTCTATTATATCTAATGATATGATCTATAGAAACATCATTCAATATTTTCTTTATTTGTTTCTTCGCAACTGTTGAAAAAAAATAAATACGTGCATATTTATTAATAAAAGCGGAGATAATAAATCTCTGCAAAATCTGGAAGATTACTTTTTTTTCTAGAGTATCTTCATACATTTTCATAAGTTCCGGCAAAAAATCTAATATAACCAATTCATTATCATTACAAGTTTTAGTTAGACTAGTATTATTTGTCAAATTATATATATAAGCAATATTTTCAACAGAATAAATTTTATTTACATAGAATAAATATCTTAAAAGAAAATCACAATCCTCCCCTATTGGAATTTTTCTAAAACAAAGTTTGTTATCGTCGATTATTTTTCTTTTAAATATTTTATCCCACATTTGTGTCCGAAATTGACCATTTCGACTAACATACCTAAAATAATCTATTCGTTTTTCAAATGTAATATTCTTTAATTTAAAA
>JAILHV010000208.1 GCA_024695625.1 Treponema sp. | reverse complement strand
GAAAAATGTATTTTCCAAGGGAAGCCATATCCTGCCTGTAAACGAAAAACTGAACAATATCGTCTGCTCTTTCGCGTCAGAGGTGTACGCTCTTGTAAAGGCTGGTTTTGGTTTTGCCTTTGTACCTGAATATCTTGCACTTCCGGACACAGAGCTGATTTTTTTCCCTTTTAAGGAAACTCATCACGCGCCTTTCGGCATCTACTACAGAAAGGAATCTCTGGAAGCCAAGGATTCTGCGGTGAGCTATTTTTTACGCACATCAGAGTCGCTTTATTTGAAAAATAAAAAAATTCTCTAAACTGATAAAACATGGTAAAATAATCACATAACAAAGGTTCGTAGCCGACAGCGGGTCAAGCTGCCTGCGGTACAACCAGTTGATATGGTGACGCCCGCATTGGGGTGCTTGGAGGAAAAATAAAAAATGTCAAGAAGCATTCACTGGACATATAAAATATTTAAGAATAAATCGAAAAGAGAAATAATTGACATGTGTGATTATGATAATCCTGATTATGCAGTTGCTGAGCTACGTAAAAGAATCAAAATAAAGCGGAATGTAAAAGAAAAAAGGTCTGAAGCAAAAATAAAAAAAATTAGGATAATGAATATTTTTTCAGAAAGTCAAGCTTGCTAAAAGAAATGAATCAAACTTTAGAGCTGGAACAAAGAAGCGGTTATTATGGTTGAAAATGAAAAATACAAAGCAAAAATCAGAAAAATAATTCAAGAGGAATGTTTATGTTCCGTTATGAACAATACAAAATGGACGGAATTCAAAAAGGGTATATCCGAATTACCGTTTCTTCCGCCATTTGTAATAAAATCTGTCGATGAGCAGGAAACAGACTGGCATAACTTTGACAAGGATGAATATAATAGCTGTGATTGGGGCTTATACCTAGACAATTATCTGGGCGGAGACATTTATGCCGTTCCCTTTTATGCAGTGGAGTGGATTAAAATTCGTCCGCGCTTGCTGAAGTTTCAGGGGTGGCTAATAGAAGACAAAGTAATTGACGAGACCGAGGATTTTCTTGCCATCCTAAAAAAATATAATATTCCATACGATGAGCAAAACGGAGCGTATATTATTTACGGCTATCGCAGAACAAAGTAATTACAAAGGGAAGAAAGCCTTAGGCAAAATGTTGCTTAAACATAGGAAAGCAGTTGCATAAAAAAAATTTACAAACACTTGAAAATGTTGATAATTTCAACTTTATGTATTATCTTATAATGAGGTTTAATATGGATTATGTTTTTGTAAAAGATTCAGAAGGCTATGTTTTTAAGAAATTAGAATCAGAAGTTTCTCCTGACGAAAAAATTATATCTGAAAAAGAATACATGAGAAAATCAGGACTTTCTTCTTATGAAAAGAAATTTGGCCATGGCGGTGCACGGGAAAATGCCGGAAGAAAACAGAAATTTGGTTCACCGCTAAAATTTCAAATTCGAGTAACAAAAGAAGAAAAAGATTTCCTTAAATATGCAAGAGAACATAATATAAATTATGCTGCTTTGATGCAGATGTAAATATGCCATAACAAAAGTTTCAAACCTGTTGGTCTGCATGCTTGCTTTTGGAGGAATAAAATGAAAAAAAATATTTTAGTTTTTGTAATACTTATTTTGAATTTATCTCTTTATGCACAAAAAATAGCGCAATTAAATGCTGTTAAAATAAAAGAAGAAAATATTTATATTGTAGACGATAAATTAGATATTCTAAAATCCAAAAAAGATGCAGAAGTCTATATCGAAAAAGCATTCGCTTGTTTGCTTCAAGATGGAAGTGATTTTTTTTATGATATACTTAGCAAAAAGAAACAATATTCCGTTCAGTTGTTTACATATAACGAAGGAACAAAAAATATTGTATATTTGAACTTTTTTATTATTGATGAAAAAGACGATTATTTAAATACAAAGGAGCTTATTGTTTTTGATGGAGGAACAAATTTTTGGAATATAAAATACGACATTCAAAATGATAATTTCTATGATATTTTTATAAATGGAGAATCATAATTAATTTATTGGGGTGCAAGTTCCCGTGTTACTTGACAACAGCATCCAAGCCTTTCTCTCGTTTACAAAGCTTCCCCGGAACAGTATAATTGTAATTATGTAGGCATCCGCACAGGGGAGCTTTCAAAGGAGAAAAAAAATGATAAAAGAAATAAGTAAAAGCAATCTGCCAGAATGTGTAAAAGTCATAAAGGAAAGTTTTATGACAATTGCCAATCAGTTTGGATTTACCATCGAAAACGCCCCAAGATTCACTGCCTTTGCCACAACAGAAGAGCGGCTCTTAAATCAAATGGACAAGGAACAAAGACTCATGTTCGGCTATTTCAATCCAGACGGAAAGATAATCGGATATTATTCCCTTTTGCTGCAAGAAAAAGGTGAATGTGAGTTGAGCAATCTTTGCGTTCTTCCTGAATATCGTCATAAGAAAATCGGCCATGAGTTGCTTAAAGACGCTTATGCACAGGCTCAATCTCATAAATGCAATAAAATCAACATTGGAATTGTGGAAGAAAATACCCTTCTCCGAAAGTGGTATGAAAATGAAGGCTTCGTTCATGTTGGAACAAAGAAATTTGATTTCTTCCCCTTTACATGCGGGTATATGGTAAAAGAATTGGATAATTAGCTTAAGAATAATTCACTGTTAAAAATGTCTAGCTGAATGCCTGGAGGAAAATAAATGAAAAGATTTTTTTTAATCATGCTTATGATTTGCATAACTGGAATCGCTTCTGTTTTTGCAGCTTCAATGCACCGGATACCCCTTGGCGAAGAAGATGAATCTGTTCTTTTCTTTAATGACAAAGAGCTGTATTTTATTCTGCCTTACGAAAAGAAAATGATGAAGCTTAACAGAAAGCTTCTTGCCTATGACAAAGACGGATTCCTAAAGCTGACCTTTAACGGTCGCCAGGCTCTCATTATTGACGGACAAGGCATGAAGCAGTTATTCACAAATTTCCGTACAGACGGAAAAAATAACTATGACTGTTATGTCAATTCAGATGAATCAACAGGCGAATATTCACCTTTCCATAGCTATAACGTAAAGTCCATTACCGCCTCTTCCAGTCTTAAGGAAAAACAGTATGGGCAAGATATTGTTTATGCGCCAATCAACCTTTTCAGAGCTTTTGAAGTTGGCTGCCGTTGTCACCCTTACTGGTGGAACAATGCCCATATTCCGTGGGTTGAAGGAGCAAAAGGAAACGGCATAAACGAAACAATTTCCATTGAATTTAATGAGCCTGTTTACGGTTTTTCAATTCTGAACGGATATGCAGATGTTCAGAATATGAAGCTTTTTAAGGAAAACGGACGTGTAAAAAAGCTCAAGGTAGAAGATCTTGCAAATAAATTAGAATACACTATGAATTTTGAAGACAAGGTTTACTTTAATTATCTTGGGCTTTCTAAGCCTTCTAATTCAATAAAGCTTACAATTCTTGAAGCTTATAAAGGAACAAAATATCAGGATACCTGTATCTCTGCATTGATAGAAAAAGTAAGGGCTCCTTCAAATGATGGCCGGGATGATTGGGAAACAAAAGATTTTGAAGACTGCAAAGCCCACTGTTCCTATTCAGATGATGCCGCTCTTTTTGCAAAGTATTTTGAATATGTTTCACAACCTTTAGGCAGCTCTTCAATTTACGAAAAAACTGAAACTGTAAAAAAGACAAAAAATCTTTTTAATAAAGATTTCTATTGTATAGATGATTATGAGACAATCTATGTATCAGAAGATACTGACGGCCGGTATTCAACCCTTTCTTTTGCGCTTGGTTCAAATAAATACGACTCACAGAATGCAGATATGTATATTGACGGATGTGGCTACAAGCATCTAAAGCTTCTTGGTAATAACAAGAAGCTTGAACATCATTTTACCATTATTGATACCCACACAGCCAAAGTGACTGAAGATAAAAACGAATGGTTGTCAGAACCAAATTTATTACGCTATTCATTCTTTGAACACAATTCTGAATTCCTAAAAGATGACAAAAAAGCCGTTCAGAAATATTTTTCATCCCCTTCCCAAAAACATGACAATGGCTTTAATATAAAAACATACAATGCTTCGTCATACCTAAAAGATGGTGAAACTTCTTATGCACCAGAAAATACCGCCAGAATCTTTGCTATGCCAGTACTTTACAAACAGGTAAATTTGTGGAGCAACCAGATAAAGCCGTGGGCGGAAGGAAAAAAGGGAGACGGCATTGGTGAAACATTTGAGTTTGATATGTCTTCTTCTGCCAGGTTCCCCCGTGATGTCCGCATCCTTAATGGATATGTCGATCCCCTAAAACCGCATCTTTTCAAAGAAAACAACCGCATCAAAAAAGCCCTTCTCCAAACAGACACAGGCATTAAAAAGGAATTTGAATTCAGAGATGAAGTTGAGTTTACCCAGATTATTCTTCCACAAGATGTAAAGCATGTAAAACTTACAATCCTTGAAGTGTATAAGGGAACAAAATATCAGGATACTTGCATAACAGCAGTGGAAGTTCTTGAAAAAGTTAGCGAGAAATAAATAACTGCAAATTCGAGTTTTGCAAATACATGTTATTCTCGAGCTTGACTCGAAAATTTTTTAAAGCAGGTTATCTGGTCAAGCCTGCCACCGTTTAAGTGCCTAGTTGTGGGACAGTCCCAACAGGCTTGAAAAGGAGATAGTTATTAAATGAAGGTTTTAGAAGACAGTTTGACGGATTTTTTATGGGATAAAATATTCAATTCGTATGAATTTTATCCAAGTACCAAAGAAAATGACAAACCGTGGATAAAAATTCCGATTGAGAATAAGACATATAGAATGAACTCTTTGTGGAACGCAGAACAAGAGGCGTTAATAAATTCATTTTTTGAGCAAGTAATACCTGGTGATATGTATGCATTAAATTGGCAGCACGATTGTTTCTCTTATTCTACAAAAGAAAAAATCCCATTTCGTTATAACTATTATGATGAAAAAAGAGATTGTAATGTATATTTCCCAACATATTACCCAGATGGTGATTATTATTTCTTTTTTAATCATTCATTCAATTTAGGAATATTTGGACATCCATGGAGAAAAGAGATAAAAGTAATGGGGAAAAACTTGATTGATATGTTTGAAAAAAATAGAGTTTATTTGGATTTGGAAGAAGTTAATTTATAATTTTTGCCAATAGTAGTAGGTTGTGCCTCTGAGGTAAAATGATGAATAGATTTTATAAATATATAATTTCACTTTTGCTTTTATTTGATTTTTTACTAGCTTATGGAATTGTATCTTCTGCATTTTTTAATAAGATTGAATTAATGATGCGCTTTGGAATTTTTGGAGTAGGTCTTCCAATTTTATGGAGCTTATTATTTATTCTTTCTTTGCTGGGAGTAATTTTTTATAGGCATAAGATAATTTCCATAAAAGTATTTGTTACTTCAATATTTGCAATAATTATAAGTTGCTATCTTACTTATCTTTGTCAGTTTACTCATACCCCAGATTTTTTTACTTATGATGATTTTATAT
>JAILHV010000190.1 GCA_024695625.1 Treponema sp. | reverse complement strand
CCTGCAAACACAAACGCAACTGATGCAAGAACCGCAAACGCTGCACGTTTAGTTCTATTCATTTTTCCTCCAGATTTTACCTTATAAATTTTTATCGGAATATTTATTAAAGAATACTACACTTTTCTGATTATCGCAAGGACAAAGATAAAAATGTGCGCGTTTTACCCAAAATTCTTAAAAACGCCACCTCTTTTGTCGAAAATCTCAATGCAAATCAAAAAACAAAAAGATATTTATGTTTAAGTCCTGTTAAGTAAATCTCCAAAAACTTAAGTTTTCGAGGTAGCTTTGCCCTTAAACATTCAAAATCTTAAATTTTCTATTTAAGGAGCTTCTATGGCAGATGATTTTAGCTTTGAAATCAAAAAAAGTTGCGGATCCATTTCTGAAAGCAAGGGCGGATGGAAACTTGAGCTGAACTACGTTTCATGGGGCGGCAGGGACGCAAAGTACGACCTTAGGTCATGGTCTCCCGACCACGTAAAGATGGGCAAAGGCATAACGCTAACCCCGGAAGAGCTTTCTTCACTAAAAAATCTTCTAAACACCATAGAAATATAATGCATAAGGAGGGGAAAGCCTTCCCCTGGCTCGCATTCGCAAACTTCGTTTGCGCTTGCTCCCCACCCCTTCAAGCGGGGGATTCCCCCGCAACGCCCCCTCAAATTGCTTGGTCCTAGCAGAAAATCCCAATATCCTTGACAAAATTCCTTCATGGCAATAGCTTAAAAATATTAAAAGAATCTTTTTGCTTCCTATAATACTCTTATTTACGCTTTAATCTGTTTCTGCGGACACAAGCCGCTTCTTTAAGGGCGGAAAAGTCATCCCGCAAATGTATGTTACCGCAGAAGCTCAATGTTCGAGCAACCATATCCCCCACCCGCAGTTATGATGATGAAAACTACACAATTCCAAGGGAACTGGAAAGAAAATATATAGAAGCAGGAATTGAAGTCTATTATGACAGCCCCCAATACAACTCCTACTGGGACCCCATAATTGCCGAGCACCAAAAAAGAGCCGACCAAATGAAATAAAAAGCAGCCTCAATTGTAAGCAAGGCAATTTTTTGCTATAATCACAGCTATGAAACACAATATGCAGATTTTACAGGAAGCGGCGGTTAAATTTGGTCCGCTTTGCGTGGGACTGGACACAGATCCGTCTTATATTCCCCAGTGTGCGGCAAAGAATTATTCAAGCCCGGCACAGGCGGTTCTTGAATACAACAAGCAAATCATCAGCAGGGTAAAAAGCGCAGGTTCCGCTTGCTGCTTTAAGATTCAGATTGCCTACTACGAAGCAATGGGGCTTGAAGGGCTCAAGGTCTACTCAGAAACCCTCCGCGAAGTAAAAAAGGCTGGCTTTATTGCCATAAGCGACATTAAGCGCGGAGACATTGCAGCTTCGGCAGATGCTTATGCAAAGGGACATTTCTCCGGCGACTTTGAAACAGACATTATAACCGTTAACCCCTACATGGGCTTTGAAACTCTAAAACCCTTTACTGCCTGGTGCACATCCAAGGGCAAGGGCATATTTGTTCTTTTTAGGACAAGCAATCCCGGCATGACGGACCTTGAAGGCCAAGAGCTAAAATCTGGCGGTCTTTTGCTGGACAGAGTCGGTAGCGAACTTAACAGGCTAGAAAAAGAATTTAAGGCCAGCGGTGAATTTGCATCGCAAACTTGCAGTCCGGTAGGTGCGGTTGTTGGCTGCACAAACGAAGACAATGCGGCAGAACTTAGGGCAAGGCATCCGGAAATCTTCTTCCTTATTCCTGGCTACGGTGCCCAGGGTGGCGGTGCAAGGCTTGCGGCTACACTTCTTAAAAATGCAGGTGGAACGGTCAACTCTTCCCGCGGAATTTTGTGCGCCTGGAAAAAGTCGGAGACCTGTCTGCAAAAAGAAAAGGACGGCAGTCTTACCATAGACGACTTGGCAGATGCAGCAGGAGAAGCAGCACTTGAATCAAAAAACGACCTTCTTGGCGCAATGTAACAAGACTGGCTCAGTCTGCTAACGGTCAAAACCCCAGACGGACTTTTTGGGAGGCTCATCTTCGCCCTGTCCCTGAAAGACCCTGGGTGGCAGACCAAAAGAGTTAAGCTGGTAGGAAAAGGATTCCCTTTCTAAGAATCCATCCTGCCAGTTTACAGCAAAAAATGCCCCGCTTCCCAAAGCCCCTTCCTTACGGCACAAAAAGCCAAGCTCTTCTTCCACCACAACATTTTTTCCACCATTGCCCTTCCCCCTTAAAAAAGCCCATGCCCCAAAAGAAGCATCCGCACTCCTTACAATAACGCAGTCATATTCAGAAAGCAATTTCTTTGCAGACGCTTTTACGCCAGCACCAAGCCCCTTACCCTTCCCCGCCTGAAGAACAAGAATGTTAACGCAAGGAAGCGACTCTTTCTTTTTAGAATCGCAAAGTCCACCCGCCAAGCCAATCTTCTCCAGCGGACAAACCCAAACGCAAAGCAAAGTCCCATGAACCACCCGATCCAGCGCAAGATAAGGCTCATCCTCAAGCGGCGGATCAAAAACATAAGCATCAAAGCCCTTAAAAAACCGAGCCTCAGTCCCCGCCGCATCCCTAAGCGAGCGCAAAGCAACATCCTTTTCAAGCCCATAGCGGTCCCAAGCCCAAAAAGTGCGCACCCCAGCCCCAAGCGACCCGCTACCCGCAACAAGAAGAGTACAATTCTTCTCCTTACCATAACAAAGCCGGTTAACCCTCTGCCCACAAGAAAGAGCCTTCTTTGCAAAAGAATCCACGCAAGCCCTCCCAAGCTCAGGGTAAAAAGCCCAGTACTGGTGTGAAGTAGAAACAACATCATCATCTGGAACATAGTCGTAGGTAGAACTCCTGTCCACAAGAAGCGGAAAAGCAGAACCACAAGCCTTTGCAAAAGCAATCACAGCCGTAAGGGATTCGGGACTGTCCACCTCAATGTTAGTAACATCCTCCAAATTTGCAATCGTGTTCATGGAAACATAATCGTGCATGGCCGTCATCCGCGGAATCTGGTAGTGCGAAAAATCAACGGAAGCAACCACAAGGCTTTCTTCTGGCAAAACCTTCCAAAGAAATTCCCCAAGCCTTTTGTAAAGCTTAAGATTCTCCGCGCAAGATTCAGGCTTCAAAAGTATGGGAAGAAATTTTGCCCCGCCAAAATAATGGGCAATAAAAGGTGTGTGCGCAAAAATCCCGTGCTCATTCCGCCAAATCCCATCCTGAACGCCAACATACTTCCCCAGCTCCGACTTTTCAAGCTCTTCCAAAAGCTCCCGGTAAAGGCAAAGCTCCCCGTCAGGAGTTTCAAAAACAGTTTTTTTGGGAACCGTAATAAAATTCTTACCCGACTCAAAATGGTCAGGGCAAAGCACCACTACAACCTTGGGCTGAATCTTTTTCGAAAGTGCCGCATAAAAACTGTTCTGCCGCAAAGCCGTAATATCGTGGTGGGGAATTATCACCGCATGCGGAAAAGCAGCCTCCCCCTCCGGCAAAGCATAGGGTTTGGAAAGCGAAAAAATCTGCGCCCACATTGCCCTGTCACCGGGATAGGCGTATTGGACATGCTGCGATGTTTTTACTTGCTGAGATGCACAAGAAAAATACAAAAGAGAAATGGCTGTAAAAAAAGATAAAATAAAATTTTTCATCAAATAGTTTTTAAATTTGGACGGCACTTTTCGTGTTGGGCAAACATTGAATTTTCAAAAACAATCATGCCATTGCCTTCCCCGCTTTCCGCGGTTTCAGTCCCGCAAAATGCGGGACCGCAACGGGTTGCAGGCAACCCTGCGCCGCTACAATCGGGCGTAGGTTCCTTGAGCATGGTTCTACCGCATACGTTTCTGCACATACACGGAAAGACTCTCATTTATAATTTCTGCCACCCCACTCTACAACAGCAAAGCCTTTTCGGCTGGCGGGAAGGAGAACCTGTTCTTCAGTTTCAATCGGCTTTTCAAGAGGCTTGTGGTCAAAGTATACGCGGATAATGCTGTCCGGGGCAGGGCTTACGGTAAGCGGTGCCTTTGCGTCCATCATCTCCTTTGTATAGAAGGTAATAAACTCGTAAGGACTTTCTGTAAGCTTTGGCAGCCAGAATTCCATAAAGTCTGCAATCTCCTTTTTGTTAAGCCCAAGAATCGTAAGCTTTTCATTAAGGAATTTTTCCATGTCTCCGCTTGCAACAACAAATCCGTGTGAAAGGTCTATAGGCTCAGAATTGTCTTCGCTTTCCCAGAAAAGATAGGGGTATTCATTCTTTCCGCTAACAAGGCGGCCGTCCGGGTAAGCGGTAACGCTCCATCCCTTCTTGCCAATGGCAGGCTCCGTCTTTGTAAACTTACCCTCTGGCTTTACGTTAACATTCACCTTTGTCTTTTTCTGTGGGTAAAGATAGATAACGGGCTTTCCCATTTCTGCTGCCCCACCCTGATGCACGTAAAGTGTAAGGCGGTATGTCTTTAGGTGGCCGTCGTTAAAGTAGGCAATAAAGCGGTAGCAGTTGGTTCCCCAGGCAAGGTTTTCAAATTTTCCGCTTGCATTGTATTCAAATTTGCTGTCGCCCGCCTTGAACTTCTTAAGATAAAAATCGTCAACCGTAAAACCCTTTATTGGCTTTGAACCTTTTATAAGATACTCGTCTATGGCATCGTGACCGTCGCTACCCGGAGACCACAAAACTCGTATTGTCTTGCAGTCAGAAGAAACCTGTCCTGCAAACTGGTACTTAACATCTGCAATGTTGTCAACATTGTAGGCGTATTGAGAAGAACCGTCTTCCGGATCAACTATGCGTATGTAAGAAGAGGTTCCGGCAAAAAGAACTGCCGCATTCACAACTGTAAGCAAAAGTCCTGCAAAAAATAGTTTTAAGTTTCTCATAAGAATATTATCAGACGAAGAAGAGGCAATGTCAATAGACTTTTATGCATGCTGTAAAAGGCAAGTGCAATTCTAAATATAACTTAACAAGAATTGTTAAAGTGTATTAAATATTTGCCGCACTTACCTTCTACAACAGCTTTCCGTAAGTTATACGATATTTTCTTCGGGGATGCCTTTTTGGGTAAAGTATTCGATTGCGGGATTTGTATTTTCTTTTGTTTCCAAATCAAACCTAAGGCCGTTCTGCATTAAGATAGAAATTTTATTGTCATCAATTTTCTTCCAGGAAAAAACATCTTTCCATTCAAGAAAAGAACCAAACACAATTCCGTTTTCATAGATGCCATTAAACTTTGTAAATTTCCTAACCACTACAAGCTCCGAAATCATCATCAAAAAAACTATCGGCCCCAAAAGAACTATATAAATTTTTTCAACTGTTCCAAATACAAGCATCAGCACAGCAAAAATTACATATATGAATATAAACGATTTTTTTATATTAGTTTCCCTTTCAAGAGGAAGTATTTCCTTGCCAAATTTTAAGACTTGCTTTTTTAGTCCTGCAAGCTTAACAATATTTACAATTGAATGAGCAAGAGGAATTCCAACAAACTTAACAAGAAAACAAAATGGTATTAAATAAAATCCAATGAGCCTTAGAGCTGGCATTTCATTTCCCTCCGTTTATCGGAAAGCATCTGGTTAAATTTTTCAAGGTACTTTTTAAGCCTTTCATCATCCTTGCCCTTTACAAAAGTCTTAGTTCCCTTGCAAGGAAAAATATAAAGGCTTTCACTTCCATTGTCTATTATTGAACCGACTGTATATGGAAGGGTTGCTTTTCCTTTTAGGGAATCTGGGAAGCAGGCTAGGAAGTCTGCAAGTTCTTCCAGTGTAAATTTGTGCGGGCTCAGGTCAAGCTTTTTAATAGACGTTTCGCTTAACACTTTATAATCACCATCAAGCACAGTGCCCCACCAGCCAAAATAATCTATATTTGTTTCTTTTAATTTTTTAAAGCTTTCCAAATAAATATTTTTATCCGAATTGCCAGCCTCGCAGCCAAAGGCAAAATACTTTAATCTCTTGCACTTTTCAATACCGTCTATATTGTGCAATTTGGAAAAGTTATAAATGCAAAGGCCTTTTAATTTTCTATTCTTTTCCATATTCCATAGCTTCTGAACTTTTGTATTGTAAAAGAAAATTAAAAATTCAACCGATTGCAATTTTTCAAGAGCGTCCAGATTGGTCAGCCTTTTATTCTTCCAAAAAGAAACAACTTCAAACTGGCTGGCATAATGTTCAACAAAATAAGCAAGCGTATCATCTTGCAAACCAGAAATAACCAGCGACTTTGCATTCGGAAAATTCCTAATGCTATCTATCTGCTCAATTGAAATTTGCCCGCCGTCCACTTCTTTTTGACGCAAATCCAAATCATAGTTTTCAAAAGGAGCGTCTTCAAAATTATCTACAGAAAACTTCATGTCTTTCTCCAAGGCTAATCTTCGCAGAGCACTTTTGCCGATTCAAAATTTCCACCATCATCAAAACTAACTGCCAAAATCCAAACAGTAAAAAAGTCTTCTGATTTTAAAAAGTAATCAACTTCATTATCAGCAATCCTTCCTTCCAGCTTAGGCTTTCCAAGCAAATCAAATATTTCTTGTCTGTTTGGTTTTTCTTTGTTAAGTTTTTCGATGAGCGAATCCGTCATGCAGTAGCGGTTCTTTTCTTTTAGCCATTGCTCTTGGCTGAAAGGGATTTGATTTTTTGCACACGAAAAGAAACACATGCAGCAAATGGCCAGCAAACACATTGCAATTTTTTTTGCAAACATCTTTTTTAACTCCCCTAAACTGTATATTGCCATGCAACTTTATATGAATAAACCAATGTTACAAACATTATTATAATTGAAAGGCAATAATACACAGAAATTATTCGTGAATCCTTTCTAAAAAAAATAATTGTTGAAATTAAAAAATTCAAAAATGGAATCAAAAACAAGAGGTTTACATAAGCCCTGAATAAAAAGACAGTGCTTATTATATAAATGAACGGCAGGAATGAAAATGAAAATATCCAATCATGAAAATCCAAATTAGCGCCGAAGCCATTTGCTATGAACAAATATATTAGAGAAGCAAGCAAAGCTATTGCACAAAATAGTAATACTTTTAGAAACCTTTTTTTCATACTTTTTATTTCCAATAGTATACAATATAGCATTTACGGTATCTTGTACAGAAGCAAATATTTTGCTGTCGCGAAAATCAATTTTGGGTTCCGCTCCCAGTCAAATCCGTCTGAGAAACCCGCGGTGTCGCGGAATAGGAAATTAAACTC
>JAILHV010000165.1 GCA_024695625.1 Treponema sp. | reverse complement strand
AATTGGCTGTAAAGTTTTTTCTTGAACAGCCGATATTAAGTTAACGCTGCGGAACTAAGGTTGCCGCAGCATACAAGCGCGTATTTTCAAAAAAGGCACACGCAATCGTGTAACACAGCTTTTTTGAAGCCGCGCTTTTTTATTTTGTAAGGAATTCAGAAATCATATTGAAGGACTCTACAATCTGCCTTGTCTTGTCCGTGGCAACTTTGGTAAGAACTTCATTTCCGGCATAGCGGTCAGGATGGTAATACTTAAGCTTTTCCTTGTAGGCTTTTTTTGCGTCGTCCAAGCTTGACTGGAAGTTTATGTCCAAGAGCCTGTAGGCCCTTTCCAGCTCCGGTGTTATTTTCTTGTAAAAATATGAATTGTTGGCAACCGGCTTTTTCTTTGGGCCTGAAGAACTAGTGCTGCGCCTGCGGTTCTGGGTACCACTTCCCTTTTGCTGGGAACTAGTTTTTCCGGCAGAGGAATCAGACTTTGCTTCCTGATTTTTTTCTTCTGAGTTTACAGCGTCTTCTGCACCAGAGTCAGTTTCTGCATCTTTTGTAGCTTTAGCGCTTTCTGTACTTTCTGCGTCTTTTGTGCTTTCCGGCTGATTTCTTTGCGGACGTTCAACGCGGACAAATTTTATCTCGCCAGCTTCAAGGGTCTCGCTCAGAAGTTCACCGAGCTTGTCATACATCGTCTGCATCAGTTCCTGATTCTCCTTCTAGCCCCCACTCTGCCAAGCGCCGCTGCAAAGTCTTTCGCCCTATGCCAAGCATGTCTGCGGTCTTGCTCTTGTTGTTGCGGTTTAGCGCAAGATTTTCGCGGATGATAATCTTTTCGGCTTCGTCAAGCGTAATGCCCAGCGGAATAGAAATGCTGTCTGCCCCGCTACCTGCATTAATGGAAGGCGGCAAATCTGCACTGGATATTTCATCCCCACCGCACATAACAACTGCACTCTCCATACAGTTACGAAGTTCGCGGATATTTCCCGGCCAGTTGTACTTGAACAAAAGGGACTTTGCCCGGTTGTCCACCCCCTTTATGCTCTTGTTGTTCTCTGCATTGAATTCATTTAGGAAGTGGGACAGCAAAAGAGGTATGTCGTCCTTGCGTTCTCTAAGCGGAGGAACTTCTATGTGGATTACGTTCAGGCGGTAGTACAAGTCTTCACGGAAGCGGCCGGCCTTTACCTCTTCCTCCAGGTTTCGGTTTGTTGCGGCTATGATTCTAACATCAACTTCAATAGTCTGTTCTCCGCCAACACGCTCAAATTTTCTCTCCTGCAAAACACGCAGAATCTTAACCTGCACGTTCTGGTTTATCTCGCCAATTTCATCAAGAAAAATCGTTCCGCCGTGGGCACGCTCAAAGCAGCCCTTCTGCATTCTGTCTGCACCGGTATAGGCACCCTTCTCGTGGCCAAAAAGCTCGCTTTCTATTACATTTTCGCTCAAAGATGAAAGCTGAACCTCTACAAAAGACTTGTCCTTGCGCTGGGAAAGATTGTGGATTGCCTTTGCCACAAGCTCCTTTCCAACACCACTCTCGCCAGTTATAAGGACGCTTGCCCTGCTGTCTGCAACCTTGCGGATCATCCCCTGAACCTTTTGCATTGCGGCAGACTTTCCAATCATACCCTTAAGGCTTTCGTTTTCTTCCAGGGTTTGCTTAAGCTGCTGGTGCTGAAGGCTCATTTCGCGGCTTTCAAGGGCACGCTTTACAATCATTCCAAGCTGGTCAAGGTTTAGCGGCTTGGTTAAAAAGTCATAGGCTCCGTGGCGCATGGCATCCACCGCACTGTCTATGCTTCCGTGTCCAGTCAGTATGATTACGGGAATACCAGGAGTTTCCGCCGTTACCTTTGCAAGCACCTGCTCACCGCTTATTCCCGGCATGCGCAAGTCCGTTATTACAAGGTCTATGTCTCCCTTTTCGATGATTTTAAGGCCTTCTTCACCGGTTGCGGCAGTCTTTACATTGTAGTCTTCCAGCTCAAAATTTGCGGCCAGACCTTCGCGAATGTTTTTTTCATCATCAATAATAAGAAGAGTAAATTTCATTTTTCATCCTTCGCGCTTTTTTTGGAGGCAATAAGTTTTACTCCGCTCTGAGGAACAGGAAGTGTAATTGTAAATACCGTTCCATGCCCAAGCACAGACTTAACGTCTATGTCTCCGCGGAATTCCTTGATGATTTTATATACGGTGGTAAGCCCCAGCCCCGTTCCGTTTGACTTTGTGGTGTAGTAAGGCTCAAAGATATGGGAAGAAGTTTCGCTGTCCATACCGCTGCCGTTGTCTGCAAAGCTCAAAAAATAATGCTCATCTTTTACACAGGATTCAATGATAAGCTCTCCGTAGGCAAAACCGTCACCCCCACCCTCCTGTGCAGAAGAAAAACGCTGGGTAATTGCGGCAAGGGCATTCTGCACTATGTTCACAATCACTTCGCGGAAAAGTTTTTCGTCCATCAGAAGGCGGGTGTTCTTTTTGGAAAGGCGAAGTTCAAGTGACACATTCTTTGCGTCAAATTCCGGCTTAAAAAAAGAAGTGAATTTTTCTATTAATGAATCCGGGGAAGAAAGAGTCATTGTAGCCTGAACCGGTCTTACGGCAAACAAAAAGTCAAGCACTATTTTGTTCAGGTTGTCAATTTCTTCATTCACAACGTCAAGATAGTCTTCCATGAACTTTTGCGCGGGAAGCATTCCATTGCCACTGCGGGCTTTTTTTACGGCCTTCTGCAAAAGCTGAATATGGATGCTTATTGCCCCAAGCGGATTCTTTATCTCGTGGGCAACAGAAGCGGCAAGGTTTGTAAGGCTTGCAAGGCTTTCCATGCGGTGCAAAAGAATTTCCTGCTGGTGCTTTTGGGTAATGTCATCAACTGTAATTATGTAGCCTACGATTTTTGTTTCTACAACATCGCTTGTCTCGTTCCAGTGCTTCTGAACAAAGGGCAAAATTGTTACATTCAAAAATTTTATTCCGCCGTCAGATGCAATGGAAAATTCTTCGCTCACATTTGTCTTCTGCTCATTTGCGCAAGACTTAAGGAAAAAAGAAAGTGGCTCATCGTCCACCAGCTGCCAAACAGGAAGCTGCTCGCTGTATGCCTGGCGGGAAACAAAGGGAACAAGACGCTCGGCTGCCTTGTTGTGCTGCATTATAATGTAGTTCTCGTCCACAATTACAAGACCAGTGGAAAGGCTTTCCACCAGAGAATTGAGCACGTCATTTTCTGAATTAAGATCTTCGAACAGAGCCGCAAGCTGGGCTTCCGACAACTTAGAAATCTTTTTAGAAACCTTCTTTACAAAATCTTTCATTCAAGTGCTTCCCTGAAAATTCCTCCGTGAACAAAATTAATCTGCAAAAGTTCGCGGGTTAGCTCTTCAAAAGCAGAGAGAGCATTTTGATTGAACATGTTTATGTTGTTGTAAACCTTACGAATTTGAACTAATATCTGTGACGAAGCTTCTGCACCGGCTGGTGTTGCCAAAAGCTTTTTCTGGGAATCAATTATTCCTGCAAAAAATATATTGAGCAAAAGCCTGGGGTCAAAGTTTCCGCAGCCTTTTATTATGGAAGCAATGTCCGGAACATGGCCTTGGGCAAGGGTCTCAAAGTAAGATGCAGCGTATTCCTTTACCGTATCCGGCTTTACAGGAAGATAGGTCTGCAAGAAACCGCTAACGGTCTCTACGGGAGAATTATAGCCTCCACCGCTCTGCCTAAAAACACGGCTTATAACAGTCTTCTGCTGTTCTGCAGTGCGTTCAAAAAAATTGTATGTGCGCACGCGGGAAAGTATAGTCGGAAGCATTGCCCCCCGCTTGGTTGTCGTAAGAATAAAAGTAACGGCTTCCGGCGGCTCTTCAAGAATTTTTAGCAGCGCGTTTCTTGAACTGTCTTCCATGCAGTCTGCATTTTCTATTATGAGAACTTTCTGACCGCTTCCAGAACTAAGGTGTGCCCATGCGGAAAAGCGCCTTATCTGAGAAACAGGAAGTGCATTGTATAAAAATGAATTCTCAAGCTTTTCACACTGCTCACCAACAGAGTCAAGGATTTTTGTAAGGGAAGCTTCGTCCGGCAAAGTACGTCCCGGTTCCAAAAGTTCAAGGGAATCATTTATTGACTGCAAAAGGGGCGAAAACTTTGCAAGGCTTGAATCACCTTCCCATAGCACAGGGCTAAACCTAACGGTAAGTTTTCTTACGGCACGCAGGTAAAGATAGCGGGCAGCCTCCACATGACTTGTATTGTTTATGCTCTGATTCAAAAGCGTTGTCTTTGCGGCGGCAATTTCAAGCGTTCTGTCTCCGGGGCCACAGACAAGCACGTTCTGGCTTACCAAGGCCTTGTTCCTAAGGCAGCTGGGGCAAGTGCAGTTCCACTCTCCGCGGGGGCTCTGGCGGCATGCAAGCACCCTGGCAAGCTCCAGGGCACAGGTTAGCTTTCCAGATGCGGCGGGACCTGCAAACAATATTGAATTTGGCAGGCAATTCTTTCTTATGTCTTCCGAAAGCAATGATGAGGCACTTTGGTAAAGCAGGTTGTCAAACATTCAGGGATTTTCCCCCAGCGAAAAGACATGCAGAGGCATTTTTTACAGAATTTGAAATTGCATTGACATTTGAATTTACCACGGGAGCAAATATCCTGTAGAAAATGCTGCCAGCAAAAATTCCGCTTACGTCAAACCAAGGCTGGGCTGTAAGGATAATCATAATCAAAAGGACTATTACAAGACCTTCTATTACGCCAAAGAAAAAGCCCAGGGTTCTGTCAAGGGAACCGAGTATCCTTCCTTCAAAAATATTGCCTAAAATCATCTGGAGGATTTTTATCATTATGAATACCACGATAAAAATAATCAGGAAAGAGGCAATGTAGTTGAGTATGGAAATTTTTATTGTATCCTTTAGCATGGAAGACAAGGGCCTCCAGCCAAGAACAGCAGCCCACAAAGCAAGTATTGGAGCGGCCTTATTAAATACGCTGTTAACAAAACCTTTTACGAGGCATATTACTGCACACAAAAGTATTATAAGCAGAAACAACAAGTCGATGATTGGTAGATTCATTTTTTAAGTCCTTCAAGAATATGATTTGCAATGTTTTGAGACGGAACATTTTCTCCGCACAGCTTTTTGCAGGCAGCAGAAAGTGAATCCCTCTTTTCCTTGGACAAAAGAGATTCCAAAGCTTCCTTAAGATGGTCGGAATCCGCATCCTTGCCAATAAGAGCCATTGCTGCACCATTTTGCTGAATAAAACGGGCATTGTCAACCTGGTCACCCCTTGTCCCTGAACCGCACAGGGGAACAAGAACCATTGGCTTTGAGCAAACGGCACATTCCCAGATTGAATTTGCACCTGCACGAGAAAGCACCACGTCGCTTGCCTGTATTACAGACGGCATTTCGCTGTAGATAAAGTCGTAGGGCTTGTAGGAGTCGTTGCGGGATGCCATAAGAAGCGGATTATCGTGGGCAAAGGCCTTTCCAGTCTGATGGACCACGATGAACCTTTCCTTTAGCCATGCAATGTTCTGCACCACAAGGTTGTTTATTTGCAGGGCACCAGAGCTACCTCCCAAAACAAGGAGAATTGGCTTTTCATGGTCCTTTGGAACGCCAAGAAATTCAAGACCAGCATCCCTATTGTCCTGGTAGAACACAGGGCGCACTGGGTTACCGGTAACCACACACTTAGAAGCATTCTTTCCCTTTAGGTATTTTGAACTTTCCTCGTAGGAGACAAAAATGTTCTTGGCACCGCCACTGTTAAGCTTGGTGGCAAGCCCCGGAGTAAAGTCGCACTCGTGGGTATAATAGGGAATGTGCAGCATCTTAGCAGCCCGGCATGGTGGAACGCTCACAAAGCCGCCCTTGGAAAAAAGCACGTCAGGCTTTATCTTTTTTAAAAGCGACAGGGACTTAAAAAAACCGCCCGCAATCTTAAAAATATCCACAAAGTTGCGCAGGGAAAAATACCGCCTAAGCTTTCCGCAGGGAATTCCCAAAAATTCTGTGATGCTGCCGCCAGCAGAAACAAGATTCTTTTCTACAATATCCCTGTCCATGCCGCTGCCGTTACCAATCCAATATATCTCAACGGAAAGCCCCTTTGACTCTGCAAGGGCCTTTAGGGAATCTGCTACTGCAATTCCGGGATAAATGTGGCCACCGGTCCCTCCTCCGGCAAATACTATTTTTAATGGCATATCTCTCTCTTCCATATCTATTTCTTAGGAAATTTTTCCATAAGCTCAATCATTGGTTTCTTCTTGAAAAGAAGTGCGTATTCCCTTGCACTCATTCCCATGCTGTCTTTTATGTCTGGATCTGCACCGTTCTCCAAAAGGATTTTTACAATGTCCACATTTCCGTTTCCTACGGCAAGCACAAGGATTGGCTGTCCGTCTGAACTTACAAAGCTAAGGTCTGCCCCCTTGGAAATAAGGTATTTTGTTATGTCAAAATTCTTGCGCCAGACTGCATCCATTACAGGGCTGTAGCCTCTGTCCGAAGAAATTGCGTCTATGTCTGCACCGTTTTCCAGCAGCCACTTGACCTTGGAGATACAATCGTTTCTTGTGGCAATGCACAAAAGCGGTATTCCATTGGAAGTACGCGCGTTCATCAGCATGCCGGCCTTAAAGAAAGTTTCGCAGATTTCCGTATTGTCTTTTGCAATGTACTGGGCAAAACAGTCGCTTGTAAAGGGGATTCCGTTGGCAAAAAGACTTGCAAGTGCATTTTTTTGCTCATCATCACGGCGGTATTTTTCAAAGTTCTTTTCGATTAAATTGGTTAATTCGTTCAAATGGGAAAAACATGTAAAATACGAGCTGCCCCTTAACTCTTTTTCCAAAGACTCGTAGCGGCGGATGTAGGGGCGGCCCTCAAAGATAAAAGCCGGACACTGCCTTCCGCGGATAAGGCCCAGGATAAAGTTGTAGTCGTTCAGCTTGTGGAGCCTCTCGCTGTCCAAAATAATAAAATGCGAGGCGACCAGAACCTTATTGCAGACATCAAAAAGCTCTTCCCTGGAAATGTTGGGGTACAAAAGAACCTTGGAAGACTCTGCACCGAATTTTCCGCTTAGGAAATCCTGCACCAGCTGAGCATTTTCATCATTTGGATTTGAAACGATTATTAACCAGTTCATGCTTCAATTATAATCCAAGAAGCTGAGTTTAACAAGGTTTATTTGAATCTGGACGGTAATTTTTTCGTATTAGATAAAAGGCCAGCTCTAAGGCGACAGACATGCCTCGTGGAACCGCCCTTCCGGGGTTCGCTAACGCTCATTGCCGCAGGCGGCAACTAAAGCCCCTCCACGGCGGCGTAAGTCCTCCGATTCCCGGCAGAAAAGCTGCTTTAAAATAAAAAAAGACCTGAAATTAATCAGGTCTTAAGTGCCAGCGGTCAGAATCGAACTGACGACATAAGGATTTTCAGTCCTCCGCTCTACCAGCTGAGCTACACCGGCATTGAATGATTAGACTATATACTTTTTTGCATTTTATGTCAATAGAACATGGCAAATTTTTCTTATTTTTTTTTAGAAAAAGTTGGATTTGGAAGGTGGGACGCAGGAAAAAAGCAAGGAGGGACCCTTTAGGGAGGATTCCTTGATTTTTTCCGTTGCTGGGACCCACATTCCAAATCCAACTTTTTCTTTATAAAGAAATAAAAAATGACCGGGCGAAACTTTGCTCACCCGGCCGTTATGGACCTTTTTTTGCCAGAAATGCTGCCCTAGGGCTGTATACATCCCCGGCTCAGTTTAGTCTAATTACCTCTTAAGGTTGATGACTGTCTCAAGCATTGAGTCGCCAGTCTGGATTGTCTTTGCGTTTGACTCAAATCCGCGCTGGGTTACAATCATGTCCGTAAGCTGTTCTGTAAGGTCTACGTTTGACATTTCAAGTGTACCTGCAAGGAATGAACCCTTACCTGCTACACGTGCTGTACCGATGTCTGCCATACCAGAGTTGATTGATTCAGCAAACATTGTGTCGCCCTGCTTTTCAAGACCGCCCTGGTTTGTAAAGCTAGCCATTGCAAGCTGGCCGATTGTGCGTGTTGAACCGTTTGAGTATACACCAGTGATGATACCGTTCTGGTCAATCTTGAAGTTGTCAAGGTAACCGAGCCTGTATCCGTCCTGATAGAAACCTTTTGTTGAAGAAGAAGATGCACTCTGTGTGATTGTGTTTTCCATAGAGCCAATCTGTCCCAAGTCAAGGTTGAATGTCTGGCGGTAAACTCCACCGTCTGCTTCTTCGTTGCTGTCTGCTACGTCGAATGAAGCCTGGAGAACGATGTTGCCGTTTGCATCATTCGGTGTTTCGTTTCCTACGCTGTCTCTTACTGCGCGGAGTGTTCCGTAGTTGTCAAAGAACAAGTCGTATGTTCTTGCAGCTTCACCGTCGCCTGTATCTGTTGTGCCAAGGCCTACGCGTGTTCTTGTTTCTACATCAGCAGCCGGGTCAACGTTCATTGTTACAACCCAGTGGTTGGGGTCTCCGTCTGGTGACTTGCGGAAGTTCATCTGAAGCTGGTGTGCCCTTCCGTATGAGTCGTAGATGTCCATTTCTGTAGACCAAGTGCCTTCCCTTCTCTGGGCTTCTGTTGCAGTTGCATCATCAAAAACAGGCATGTTCTTGTTAAGGTTGCACTTAAAGCGTACGTTTTCTGTTGCGTGTGGCGGGTCCTTCTGTCCTACAGGAATAACAAGGTCTGTAGGAGTTGCGGATGTCTGGAGAACAGACTCACCGCCTACCCTTTCTGCCATCCAACCCTGTACGCGGAGACCGTTTGCAGGATTTACCAAAGTGCCGTTTGAGTCTACACCGAATACACCAGCGCGTGTGTAGAAAGTCTGGTCGCCGTTCTTCATTACGAAGAAGCCGTTACCCTGGATTGCAACGTCTGTTCCGATTCCAGTTGACTGGAGGTTACCCTGTGTAAATACAGTGTCAATGGAAGCAACGCTCATACCAAGACCAACTTCCTTAGGGTTAACGCCACCAACTTCTTCCTGTGGGCGGGCTGCGCCTGCAATCTGCTGGCTGATCATATCCTGGAAGTTAACACGGCCTCTCTTAAAACCTGTCGTGTTTACGTTGGAAATATTGTTGCCAATTACATCCATTCTTGTCTGGTGGTTCTGCAAGCCGCTTACGCCGGCATAAAGTGATCTCATCATAATAGTTTACCTCGCCTTTTTATGTTAGTTGCCGTAAACGGCCTGAATTTGTTTTAAGTCATAATACATGTTGCCAACCTTAACCTGCGGGTTTGGACCGCAAGAAACTGCTTCGACAACACCGCCTGTAACACCGGCATTTTCGCCAAGACTGATTTCCACGTTCTTTCCTATTACGTTAACAGCCTGGTCGCTTGTAAGCATTGTGTTCAGTCTTTCAAAGTTGGCATTCATGTTTGTAATCTGCTCCAACTGGCTGAACTGTGCCATCTGCGCAATAAACTGCGTGTTGTCCATCGGGTCTGTAGGATCCTGGTTAGAAAGCTGCGTAATAAGAAGCTTCAAGAAATCATCCTTTCCAAGCTCGTGCTGGGTCTGTCTTCCGTTTACAGCCAGTGACTTGTTGTAAGTGTCAACCGCCATCTTGTTCATGGCGATTTCCTCTGGGCTCAATGTAGACTTGAAGCCTGCTGCCTGTAAGCTACCTGCGTTTTCCATGTCCATTTATAACTCCTATGCTACAACGTCAATCTGATAACCGCTTGACTTTGAGTAAGCTGCGGAACTTTCTGTTTCCTGTACGGAAGATTCGCCAGAAGAAGCAAGCTCCCCGTAAGTCCTGTTTGACATAAACTCCTGCGCCATCTGATGCTGTTCCTGTCCAAAGGAACCGCTGTTGCCGTTCTGCGCAAGGTTCAATGTAAATCCGGCGCTGTCAAAGCCATTCTGCTGGAAGGCCTGCTTTAGGGTGTCCAAGTTCTGCTTGAAGGCATCATAAGCTTCCTGGCTGTGAACAGTTATCTGCCCCGCTATTACTTTATCGGAAACTTCAAGTCTAATCTTAACATTTCCGAGAGATTCGGGCTTCATTGTCATGTTAATTGTGCCGGAATCGTTGTCGCGGAGGATTATACTGCCCGCCTTTACGAATTCAGGGGCATTTTCCTGAATCTGCTGGCTTAGCATTGCCTGGAATGTTGAACCGTTTGCACCTGCGCTCTGGTTGTTGCTTGAAAGTATGTTCTGCTGGGACTGAATGCGGGCCGCATCGCCACTAAAGGCCTGGACTTCATCCGATGAAGCGGAAACAGCATTGAGGGAATCTTCCTTTAGCTCAAGGTTTTCTTCCCTATTAGCCTCTACGGCTGTGCGCTGGTCCACGATTGTAAATACGGAATTGGAGGACTTTGCTTCTGCAAGTGGCTTTACATCTTTTGATGACTTTGACTCCTGCTTTTCGGCTGAAAGCTTCTTGGAAGAATCCTTAAGAGCGTTTGCGGAAGCCTGTTCTGCATTTGCTGTGGCTGAAGCGTCATTGGCGGAAAGCAAAGCTTCTTTTCCTTCCTGACCACCAGCAGATGCAATCTCTGCGTCAAGGGCCTTTTCTCCGCCTTCAGAAGAGATTTCCTGTGCCGCAGCTGCAAATTCATCAAGGGCTTCGTCCTTTTGTCCTGCAAGTGGCAGTTCAATGCCGGCATTTTCCGGAGCAGTACCTGCCGCAAGGGATGCTGACTCTGCGTCCATGGATTCTGCAGCCGTAAGGTCAAAGACCACTTCTATTGCATTTTCATCTGCAAAGCTTTCCTCGGACGGCATCTTTTCCGCATTGGAGGAAACTGCACCGCTCTGGGCAAAGCTGTTTTCTGCATTGCTGCATGAAGGTGAATCCTGTGTTTTTGGCTGGACAGCCTTATTTGATTCTGAATTTTCGCTGGTTGTTTTCTTGGAGGCATCCTTTTTGGAGACTTTTCTGCCTTCTGGACAGTCACGTGTCTTTTTTACGGATGAATTTTCTTCTGCCTGAGAAAGTTCCGCCTTCTTTGCCTTGCCGCTTTCGCTTACTGACTTTAAGACGGATTCAAAAGAAGCTGATGACTTCTGGCTCTTTTTGTTTGCAGTACTTTTTTCGCTTGCCGTATTCGCGGATGCAAACTGTACGTTTAGGGTCTGCATATGGGTAATACCTCCGGAAAACACCGAAGATTTTACCTGTACAGGGCTTCACAAAACCTATGCCTTGCGAAGCCTTTAGACTTGGCTATTCGTCAAGCGTAGTGGGCTTGCTCTGCATCTTGCGCATCAGCTGGCCTACCCTTTCCTTTGGCATAAGCTGCAGCCAATATGCTGTTGAAGATGCAGTTCCTGATGCCTGGGCATCTTCTTCTGCCTGCCGCAAAACATCTATGACCTGCTGATCCGGCATGGCCATAAGCTTATCTACTGCCGCCTGGGGCTGCATACCGACAAGCCACTGTACAATTTGTTCGGTGTTTCTCTTATTATCTTCGTACTTTTTTACCTGATTGTTGAATGTTTTTTCACGTTCTTCCTGAGCTTTTTTCTGATCTTCAAGCTCCTGGGCAACCTGGGTGTTGTTGTTTTCCGCAGTTACAACGTCATTTTCCCTCTTGTCGAGTTCTTCTGAGCGGATGTCAAGTGCCTCAAGCCTCTTTGCAAAGCGGTCGTTGTCCAAATCCGCCTCTGCCATGTCCGTGGGAGATGAAGGTGCGGTACTAGTCTGCGGCTGCAGCCCCGCCAAACGGTAAACCGGGGCAAAAATCTTCTTGGCCTGGATTATGCCAAGGTAGTCAAACCAAAGCAACCCGAACAAAACGAGTATTATAATGAGAATTAACAGTAATATTGACTTTCCAAGTACTTTAGCCCGTGCCACGATTAAAACCCCTCTAATATTTTTTAAATCTATCGGCAAGTATTTAAAATAGTTTTAGCTATTTTATTTTTACAGGCCTTCTATGCTGAAAGCTTCTTGCAAAGAAGACCTAGCCCCGATCGGAGCCGGCCGAAGGCGTCCGCAAGGACCGCGCGCCTATGGCGGGCAAGCGGCGCAGAGCGGGTTTTACCATAAACTGCCCGCATCGGCGTGCGGGCACAGTATTACGGAAAAATACGCTCCAGAATCTTTTTGAAGCTATTTTGCAATCAAACCACCGATTGCGCTTCCCAAAGTTATGTCGTTGTCTATGCTTACGATGTCATAGTAAAGACCGCGTTTTTGGACGAGTACGCTTTCGAGGAAGGCCTCTACCCTAGCGCGAACCTTGTAGGTCTTGTAGAAGGATGTTCCGTCGCACAAAAGACAGACCGGGCGGGTTGCATCTGTACCGGCACCGCTTTTTATGACACATGCGGCGAGTATGGCAGAAGCAAGGCGGGCACAGCGTCCTACTATGGCATCCAAAAGCTGGAAGAGGCGGGCGTAATCTTCTTCCGTGGCACTTTCCGCAGCTTTTGCGCCAAGTACAGAGGCTGTGCTGTAGGGTGCGTGGAGGAAGGAGTCCATCTCTATCTGGGTAAGTTTGTTTATCTGAAGGAGCGAGTCGCTGAATTTCTTGCTGAAAAGGCCTTCCTGGGCGGCAGAATGGATTGCCTCGAATGCCAAGGGCCCCATGTAAGCACCGGAACACTGCTTTTCCATAAGGCCTGTGCCTGGTTTTTCGCTCTTTGCGTCTAGTGCTTTGTCAAAGTCTGACTGGATTACGTCTGCAAATTTTCCGCTTTCGCAGACTATAATCTGCTTTTTAAGCCCCTTGTAGGCTGGATCTTCGCTCTGAATGTAGGCTCCGTTCATGCCTGTTCCAAGGATAAAGCCAACGTAGCTTGAGTAGCGCATTCCATCCGGAACATCGGCTGCACCGGCTAAAAGGGCCGCAACAGTGTCGTTAAGTAGTGAAACGTGAAGCTTCTTTTTCCAGCCGTGTTCTGTAAGGGCCTTTACGAGTTCTTTTCCGATGTGGCTGCCAACAACTTCTGGGGCCTTTACTTCTTTTGAAAAGTTGATGAGGATTCCGTCTCCGTCTTCGGTAATGGTCATTGGGTAGGAGAAGCAGAAGCCAATTTTATCTGACTTGTCTTTAAGGTGCTCAAGGTTTTCTGCAAATTTGTCAAAGAATGCCTTTTTGGAAAGTTCACCTTCTGTTCCGGGCATCTTTGTCTTTTCCATAAAGTCTATGGAAGGCTTTCCCATGTTGTCAAAGGTAACAAGGCATGAGCGGAAATTTGTTCCACCGGCATCTATTACTATAACGCTTTCTCCGGCCGGGCTTTTTGCAGGCGGGTTGCTGAATGTGCGGATCATGTCCTGTCCTGCGGGGCGGGAGCTAAGACCTTCGTCCATATCGTAAAGAAGCGCATCAATCACAGTATCAATATCCGTGTTAACCGGAAAATTATGCTTTGAAAGAAATGCGGCAACAGCTTTGTTCATATTTTACCTCTGTAAATAGCTTTATTTGCTTATTGTAACCATTCTGGGCTTAATTTTCAAGTGAGGACGGCATATTTGGCATATTTGGAGGCTCTATATTTTGCAAAAGCCAATGAAAAAGCCTACCGCTTCCTTACAAACATCCGCTTTTTTTGCATTAAATTCGTAGTAGAACATTCCCTCGCTGTCGGAGAATTGTTCGTTTTCGCATTGAAAGGTGTTTTCTACCCTCTGCTAACGAAGCTCTATGGAAAGAATTTCCGTCCAGAAAATCGAAATCCTAGACATGCCGCCTTACACCGTCGAATTTTACCTGCCAGAGAAAAAGTCCGTCGGGGGGAGCCGTAACGCCTGCAAGCTTTCGGTCATGGGAGTTAAGGATTTTTGCAAAGTCTTCTTTTGTACCGCCCTTCTGCTCAAGGCCGATTAGGGTTCCGGTAATGCTTCGAACCATTTTCCACAAAAAGGCGTTTGCTTCTATTTCAAAAACGAGGAGGTCGCCTTCTTGCCAAAAGCGGGCACCCTCTATGTAGCGGAAAGTGGAAAGGCTCTGGTCTCCGGCAGAGGCAAAGGATGCACAGTCAAGCTCCCCGTGCAAAAGCAAGCACATTTGGTTCAGCGTGCCAAGGTTTGGAAGGTTTGGTATTGCCCACACGTAGCGGCTGTCGCGTGCAAGCGGAACTTTTTGCGGCAGGATAAAATACCTGTAGACACGGCTTGTTGCGCTAAAGCGGGAGTTGAATTCCGGGTCAACTTTTTTTGCGTCCATGATGCGGATATCTCTTGGGAGGATTGAATTAAGGGCGCGGATATAGTTTTTTTCGGGAACAGAATCAACCGGTGAAATAAAATTTGCGGCCTGTCCCGCTGCATGAACACCGCTGTCTGTTCTGCCTGAACCGTACAGGGGAATCTTTGCCTTTAGCATTTTTTGCAGGGCAAGTTCAATCTCTCCCTGAACGGTGCGCACGCAGTTTTCCCCTTCAGGACCATCCTGCCGCTGCCAGCCGCAGAAATCGGTGCCGTCGTAGGAAAGGGTAAGCAGAATGTTTGTCATTCAGAGCTTAACCCTGGTCAGAGAATACGTTGCTGGAGGTTAGCTCTGCCGAAATCTTGTCGTACAAGTCTTTTGCTGTGTCAAGGAGTGGTCCCGGTTTTGCCTTGCTGGACTTACCCAGACCAAAGATTCTTGCAATGGCGCGCTTGTATTCGTCAAGTTTTTTAAGGCGAAGTTCTCCGTCCTGCCTCTGGCCGTAGCGGTATTCCAGAAGTCCGCAGAGGTATATTACTCCGTCGTAGCCGTAGTTCTTGTCCATGTCCGGGCCAAAGTTTTGGATGGGCTCAATGGATTCGATGCGGCCTGTTTCGTTTATGAGGGTCTGCTGGTAGAAAAAGAGAGCCTTTCTGTAGAAGACCTGGGAAATGTAGTCATAGTTGTGGCCTGGACATGCCTTGTCAAGATCCTTACAAAGCCATGCCAGGCGGAGCGAAATCATTGCCCTCTTGAAGGTAGGTGCATAGGCAATATCCACCTTTTCGTAGCAGAGAAGTGCCAGGTAGTACATGGCGGCACCATCGTAAAGTGTGCGCACGTCGCGCAGGTTGTAGTAAGGGAAGATGGTCTCTGCCACCTGCTTGCGGTGTTCCTCGTCCTCTTCTATGCGGGCAAGGCTGTTTGCATCCTTTATGCTCTCGAAGTCGCTCCAGAAAAAGGCCGTATGGCACTTGGGGCAGCATCCGATGTCATAGATAAGGGGATAAACGCGCCCGAACCTTTTGGAAGGCTCAAAGTTGCGGTGCAGTTCCTCCGTAAGGTTTCCCGCAATCATGCGTCCGCCACCCTTGTGCATAACCTCATGGTTAAAGGGCTTCTTGCATACCGGACACCTTACCTGCTCTTTTGCCCAGTAAGTGATAGCCGGCTTTTTTTCCGAATCGCTTTCATTCGAACCTGGAGTTCTACGTATCATTTTTAACCTCGCTCTATGACAACATAAGCAAGGGCATATTCCTTTTCATGACTCAAAGAAACATGCACCCTGCATCCTGCCCCGCAATATTTTACAAGTTGCTCCTTTGCCTTGCCGGTAACACGGAGGACAGGCTTGTCTTCTTCATCTTTTTCTATATAAATATCGGTAAGGCAAAAGCCTTTTAAACCCGTCCCCAGTGCTTTTGAGAAAGATTCTTTTGCGGCAAAGCGCACGGCATAGTATTCACACCGCCTCTGGAGGGAAGCAGAGTCTCCCAAGAGCATCTCCTTTTCGTTAAAGAAACGGCTCAAAAGGGATTCGTCTTTTACCCACCGCTCAAAGCGCGAAACCTTTGCAATGTCGCAGCCTATGCCAAAAATCACTGGTCATGCACCTCCGGGGGCTCAAGTTCGCCAGGAACGGTCTCGCTGGGAACAGTCTCTGGTATTATGCGCCTGGAAACCGTTATGCGGATCCTTGTCTTTGACTGGCTGTCTATCTCAAGCCCCTGGGGAACCACAACGTAGACAGGAACCTCAAAGGCTCCCTCTTCCTTTATGGCTGAACAGTCTGCCTCTGCCCTAAAGACCGATGCGTCAGAATTTTCAACCTGCAGCATCTGCCCCTTTAGCCTAATATCGGTAGTTTGTGCTAAACTTGTTATTTCAAAAGCGCTGTCCAGGTTCCTGTATTCAATCTGAACCCCGGGGAAATCCTTGGTAAGGGGTGACGGCTCCGTTACAACCGTAACTTCGTACTGATCCCCGCTTTCAATCTTTACGATGTCGTTTTCAAAGAACAGGGAGGCTTCCTGCACACTGTTCCTTGTAATACCCTGAATGTCTATCTTTTCGGTCTGAACAAAGGAAATGCCTTCAACAAGGGACTTAGGGCCTGAAACCTTAACGTAAGGCGGGTTTACGGAAACGGACTCCACCTGGTAGCCTCGGGCTGGGGTACCGGCAAGGGTTGCTTCCACCGGAACGTAGCGGATGATTTTCTCTTCAACAGTAAGGGAAACCTTTTCCCGTGCAAGCTTTATTTCCAGCGGCTCCATGAGCACAAGGCGGCCTGATGGCTTTATGAAGACGGGAAAATCATACGTTCCGCCTGCAACCTGGGAGTTTATGTCAACATAGGCCTCCAAATCGTTTTCAGAAACCTCAAGAAGCTGGGAACTTTTTCCGCGGACCGTCACCTTGACTGCAGAAACAGGAGATTTTGAGGTAACTACGGTAAGGTTCCCGTTCTGTACAATCTTAAGGGGAACTGCAAAATCCTTTTCTGAAAGCTGGGAAGACTTGTACATCATGAAAATGATAAGGGCAAGGAGGAGGCTTACCACCTTTGCAATCCAATTGTTAAACAGCCTTTCAAGAAACTTTGTACTCATCCAGTGTATCCTTCCGCTTTGTCTCTTTTGAAGTGTCCAAAAGCTCTTCCAGCTTGCGGGTCAGCTCGGCAACGGAAAGCCCGTAGTGCAGTTCGCCGTCATAGGCAAGGCTTACGGCCCCAGTCTCTTCGCTTACGACCATCACGACGCAGTCCCCCTGTTCGCTCATGCCCAGTGCCGCACGGTGGCGCGTTCCGAAGGTCTTTTTTATGTCGTACTGCTCGCTCAGCGGCAAAAAACAGCCGGCAGCAATTATCTTTCCGTTCTGTACGAAGCAGGCCGCATCATGCAGGGTTGTATCGTGGGCAAAGATTGTAAGAAGCAGGCTTGCAGACACGTCCGCATTCAGCATTACGCCTGTATTGATTATGTTGTCGTGCTTTGTTGTGCGGAGGAATACGACCAGCATTCCCCTCTTCATCTCAGAAAGCTTCTCAGCCGCCTGTATTACGGCATCCACGGAAGTATGGCGGGATTTTGAGCCGAATGTAAGCCATTCAGCCTGCCCCAGCTTTAGCATGATTTTTCTGATTTCCGGCTGGAATACGATTGCAAAGCCCACTGCAAGGACAGGAACCAGGGTACGGAATATCCACTGGAGGGTCTTGAGGTTGAGGATCCAGACCACCAGGCAGGCCATTGCGACAATCAGGGCCGCCTTAAAGAGCTGAACGGTGTTTGTCTTTACAATCATCTCGTATGACTTGTAAAGCAAAAAGGCTAGAATCAGCACGTCAAGAACCGGGCTTATATAGGAATTGTATACGGTTCTCAAAAGATCCAAACTGGTCACGCCCTTTCCTCCTTCATGAGCTTATACCATCATTATGCTGAATTCAAGCATTTTGTACAAGGCTAAAAGCCGCTTCCGCAATTTTTGCCGAAGAAAGGCCTGCCTCGTCCAAGAGCTGCTCCCTTGTGCCGCAGCCGAAGAATCTGTCCGGGAAGGCAAGCACCCTTGTATTGCAGCCGCTTTCCCTTGTGCGGTGAACAAGTCCCTCCAGGTAGCAGGAGAAGCTTCCGGCCTTCATTCCGTCCTCTATGAATACAATGGATTTGAAGGGTAAGGCTGACTGCAGGAAAAACTGCTCGTCAAAGGGCTTTATGAACCTTAATATGAATATCGCGCATTCCGTGCCCTTGAGCAAAAGCGACCGTGCCGCAGTAAGGGTCTCTGCATACATGCTTCCAGTGCAGACAAAAAGAACCTTATTTCTGCCGGATGCCAGGACGTCTTTTCCAGCCCCTTCTGCTGAACCAAGCCCACTGCTTTCCATCTCATCGCTAAGCCTTGCGCTAAGTGCAGGGGCAAATTCATCGGCCTCCACAAAAAGCCCCTTGCCCTCTTCCACCGGCCTTGAAAAGGAAGGAATCTCCGAAGGGCATGACATCTTTGGCCACCTTATGGAAACAGGCATGTTTGTTCCGTAGACCGCCCACTCAAGGCAAAGGCCAAGGTCAGCCGCACTTGAAACGGTCATAATAATAAGGTTTGGTACGGTGCGGAAAAGTGCAATGTCAAAGATTCCCTGGTGGGTCTCACCGTCTGAAGGAACAGCCCCCGCCCTGTCTAAGGCAAGCACCACATGCCTCTTTTGCATGGCAACGTCTTCTATAATCTGGTCAACGGAACGCTGCATAAAGGTGGAATAGATTGCAGCAACAGGTGTCATTCCACCTGCGGCAAGGCCTCCCGCAAAGGTAACAGCGTGTTCTTCTGCAATGCCAACGTCAAAGAAACGGTTCTTAAAGTGGCGCGAAAATGAGTCTAGGCCAGTTCCCTTTGACATTGCAGCAGTAACGGCCGCAATACGGCTGTCTTTTTTTGCCATTTCCACAATCTTTCTGCTAAAGGCCTCGGTAAAGCTTAGAGTGTCGAATTTCTCCACAACACCGTCGCTTATGTTGAAGGGGCCCACACCGTGGAAGGTTGCCGGGTCATTTTCCGCAGGACTGTAACCGCGGCCTTTTTTTGTAACAACATGAATAACAACCGGTCGGGGAATCCTCTGCACCCTTCTGAGAGTCTCCTCAAGAACCTTTATGTTGTGCCCGTCAAGGGGGCCAACGTACTCAAAGCCCAGGTCAACAAAGAAATTGTTGGAAAAGAAAAGCCCCTTTAGTCCCCGCTTTAGCCTGTAAATAAATTTTCCTATGTAGCGGTTAAAATATGGAATGTCGTCTATAAGGCGGTCAATCTTGTGCCTAAGGTTATGGTAGGATGCAGTAGTCGTAAGACTTGAAAGGTAGCGCGATATGGAGCCTGTGTTGCGGCTTATGGACATCTTGTTGTCATTCACAATCACGATAAGGTTCTGGGCAAGCTGGCCAGCATGGCTCAAGCCCTCGTATGCCATTCCACCCGTAAGCGCACCGTCGCCTATTACCGCGACAACCTTGTCCTTGCGCCCGGTAAGCTTCCATGCAGCAAGAAGCCCAAGTGCAGACGAAATGGAAGAGGAAGCGTGGCCTGCGTCAAAATAGTCGTGGGGGCTTTCCTGTATGCGCGTAAAGCCGGAAATACCGTCTTTTGTCCTTATCGTATGGAACAGACCGTAGCGTCCTGTCAAAAGCTTGTGGGGGTAACCCTGGTGGCTAACATCCCAGACAATCGCATCGTGCGGGCTGTCAAAGACGCGGTGAAGGGCAATAGTAAGCTCAACAACGCCCAAATTGCTTGCAAGGTGCCCGCCGTTCTTTCCCACAACCTCAATTATTTTGCTGCGGATTTCCTCTGCAAGTGAAGAGAGTTTTTTTTCTGGAATTTTTTTCAGATCTTGCGGTGAATGTATATTCTGCAGCATTTTTCCCCATTGTAGAATAAAAATGACGAATTAAAAAAAAAGCCGGGGAAAACCCGGCCACAGTCCGTGCGTATAAAAACAACAACACACGAAAAAAAAGACCGCAGTAAGTCTTGCAAACAACCGCGGCCTTTCTGGCAAATGTTCAAATAATAGTCGCTTAGGGCAATTACTTGCTCTTATGCCGAT
>JAILHV010000137.1 GCA_024695625.1 Treponema sp. | reverse complement strand
AGGGATGCGGCCTCCGCGGTTAATGAAGTCTGCACAGCTGAATGTGTTTACATCCATTACCGGGCAGCCTCCCAAAAGACCGCCAAATTCAACCCATTCACCTGCTTTTTTGCCTGGGGCTGGGATAAGGCGAACGGCTGTTGTTTTGTTGTTTACCATGCCGATTGCCATTTCGTCTGCCATGATTCCGCTGATTGTGGTGGCTGGAGTGTCACCTGGGATTGCTATCATGTCAAGGCCAACTGAACATACGCATGTCATTGCCTCTAGTTTTTCCAGGCATATTGAATGCTGCTTAACTGCGTTTATCATTCCTTCGTCTTCGCTTACAGGAATGAATGCACCGCTTAAACCGCCAACATTTGTGGAAGCCATTACGCCACCTTTTTTTACCATGTCGGTTAGCATTGCAAGGGCAGCTGTTGTTCCCGGGGCACCTGCACCTTCAAGGCCAATTTCTTCAAGGATGCGGGCAACGCTGTCTCCAACTTCCGGTGTTGGGGCAAGGCTTAGGTCTAGGATGCCAAAGTTTACGCCAAGACGCTTTGCGGCTTCACTTCCGACCATCTGTCCCATGCGGGTAATCTTAAAGGCCATCTTTTTGATTCCGTCTGCAAGCTCGTTGATGGGGCGCCCCTTGAATTCTTTTGCCGCAGCAAGGATAACTCCAGGACCAGAAACACCAACGTTGATTACTGCATCTCCCTCTCCGGGACCGTGGAAGGCTCCTGCCATAAAGGGGTTGTCTTCCGGTGCGTTTGTAAACACTACAAGCTTTGCGCAGCCGTTCACTGCACAGGAGGCTGAAGCTTCTGCCGTCTTTTTGATTGTTTCTCCCATGAGCTTAACGGCATCCATGTTGATTCCGTTTTTTGTAGTACCAACGTTTACGGATGAGCATACGTTGTCTGTAACTGCAAGTGCTTCCGGGATGGAGTCTATGAGTATGCGGTCTGCCTGGGTGATTCCCTTCTGAACAAGGGCAGAAAAACCGCCAATAAAGTTAACGCCAAGTTCCTTTGCACACTTGTCCAAGGTGCGGCAGTATTCTACATAGGATTTTTCTCCGCTGGCACCGGCAACAAGGGCAATTGGTGTTACGGAGATGCGCTTGTTTATGATTGGCACGCCAAATTCTTTTTCTATGTCCTGCCCAACGCGGACAAGGTTTCCTGCGTAGCGCATGATTTTGTCGTAAATTTTCTGGTTTGCCTTTTTTGAGTCTTCGCAGGCACAGTCCAAAAGGGAAATGCCCATGGTAATGCAGCGGATGTCCAGCTTTTGGCGCATGAACATGTTTACAGTTTCCTGAATTTCTACCGGTGAAAAAATCATCTTAAATCCTCTGACATAAAAATGAATATGCCAATTATAGCGGATTGCACTTTTTGTTGCAATTGCGGGGACGGCTGAACCGCATAAGTGTTTGTCACAAAAAGCAAATTGAAGCTTATTGTGATTGCGGGTGGTTGCAGATAAGGTAGCGGCAGGGATTGGAGGGGCGGCGGAGCCGTTGCCAAAGGCAATGGAGCGAAAGCGGAACCCCGGAAAGCGCAAAAAAAATGGCCTCCTTGCCATTTTTTTTTGCCGGGTTTTCTGGCGAAAACCCGCGTGCCTTTATGCAAACAATTGACGCGCCGTCCATGGCGCTATTTGTTCTAAAAAATGGCAAGTGTTTGCTTTTTTAACATTTGTAAATAGAAGAAAGTGCCGCCCAGAAAAGAAGAAAAAATAATTCGCTTTTACTGGGCAAGTTCTATTGTGTTGCCGGAAGAGAGGGGGGCGCTGCCTTCGTCCGGGATTAGGTAGAAGTCTCCGTTTGCTTCCCTGAGTGAGCCTGTGGCGATTATGCTGGAGCCGGAGCTTACCTTTACCCTTGTTGAACCGTCGCCTGAGACTCTGCCCTTGTAGGCGTTTCTTATGAATACGGGGGCTCCGGTTTGGCCCTCTGGTCCTACGACAAAGCCCGCTATGCTGTCCGCGATTACGTTGCTGTTGAGGATTGCTTTGAATGCGAGGCTTGAGTTGACCGCGTAATCCCTCTGGTTTTTTACGGTCTTTAGCTGGGACTGCATTTTTTCTATCTCGCGCTGGGCTTCTTCGTTGATGCGTTTTGCCTCTTCGAGTTCTGCCTGCTGGGATGCCTGTGATGCTTGGGAAGCCCCCTGCTGGGATGAAGCTTCTTCTGATGGCTGGCTTTCCCTTGCGCCAAGGCTGTTTTCTGCGGAAGAAAGTTTTTGTTCCAGTTCTGCAATCCTTTGTTCTAGGCGGCTTGACTTTGCGCTTGCTTCTGCCAGTTGCTTTTCTAGATTTGCGCTTTGCTGCTGGCTTTCTTCTATTTTTTGCTGCAGGGCTGAAGCCTGGCTTGCCTGGAATTCAAAGTTCGTGGCCTTTTGCTTTTCGTGGTCAAACTGCTGGTTAAGGGCTTCCACTTCCTTCTTTTTGTCTTCCATCTCTTTTGAAAGGGAAGCTATATGCTCGTTCAGTTTTTCGAGCTCAGAATTCTTTGCCTTTATTTCGCTGGATGCGGAGGAGGTGAGGGCTGCTATAATATTGTAGGAAAGTTTTCGCTCTGCCGGAACAAGTGCCTTCATGGAATTCTTGTAGGGAATTGAAGATGCCTGCTGGTAGAGGGCAAAGAGGTTTTCGTAGTCTGCCTGTGCCTGTTTTAGCGATGCGGAAAATTCCTGGCTTGTTCCTCCCGCAAGTTTTATGAATGCATTTGCGTCAAAAACAGACGGCCCCAGTTTGCTTTCTGCTTCAGAGATTATCTTGTTTACTTTTGAATCCTTTATTGTTGGGTCAAGGGATGCGAGTTCACCTTCGTAGCGGCTTGCAATTTCGCGGGTGGCCTTGCGCCTGTCTTCTATGCTCTTTTGCCTTGTTTCCTGGAGTTCCTTTGCCGCCTTGTCGAGCTTGTCCTGGAAATTTTTTGTGGTGCGGCTTTTTTCAAGTTCGTAGATTTGGCGCTCGCTGTCCATCTGCTGCTCGTACTTTTGCGCGCGGGCAACGTTTTCGCTGTCAAAGTTTTTGAGCTGCTCTTCGTACTGCTTTACTTCCGTTTCTGCTGCCAAAAGCGGTGCATCGTATTCCGTGTGGGCGGCAAGAACCTCTGCGTTGTAGTCTTCGCGGATTTTTGCCCTCTTTTCCTTTTTTACGTCATCCGGCAAGGTGGAGTCTGCAAGAACTTCCAGATCGTTGTCCATGGCAAGTTTTGCGGCGTTAAGGCGTGCTTCCAGGTTGCCCTTAAGCTCTGAGCGGCGCTTTGTTGCTTCGTCGTAGTTTTCCTGTGTCTTCTGCAGCTGGCTGAACAAGTCCTGAAGTCCCAGGTTTGCAAAAGAAGAAAAGTTTATTTCTATTTTTTCATTGCTCTTGGAAAGGCCCTTTACCGTGAACACTGTAACAAGGATAACTACAAGTGCCGTGGCTGCAAGGGTTATCCAGACCGACCAGCGGATGTTTCTTCCCGTCTTTTGGTATTCGGTTTCAAGGTCGTAAACGTCAACTTTTTTGGTGCGGCGGAGTGGGGCAAGTTCATCTCCCAAAAAGAGCATGAGTTCCCTTTCGATTTTGCTGGGGATGGATTCCGCTTTTGCCGCAGGGACAAGGTTCCTTTCGTTTTGCGCAGATTTTGTTTCTATTAAATCTAGGCTTGTGTCCTGTTTTGCGTCCTGGTTCTTTTTTGCTGCCAGAGAATTTATTTTGTTGTCATTGTCCATATTCCACTCCAGTTTGCAGGTGCGCTCTTTAATCCCATGCGCTCAAGGAAGACTTTTGAAACTTCAAGGTCCGACAGCTTAAAGAATTTTCTGGCAGACTTCCAGTCACCGTCGTAGTAAGCGGCCAGTGCCTTTTCGTAAACTTCAAACTTTTCTTCAAGCTCTTCATGCCCGTTATCGAATGTGTCCAGCGGGTAGAAAATCTTTTTGCCCTCGGTTTTTCCCTTTACCTGAATCGTGTCTATCTCGTAGAACTTGTAGCGCTCGCTTGTTGGGGCAACCTCTTTCTTTATGTATTCAGAGACAATAACAGGCAGGCGGTAAACCCTTGTTACACCTTCAAGCCTAGAAGCAGAGTTTACGTTGTCGCCAATAACCGTGTTGGTCATGTGCTCATCCGAACCGATGTTGCCGTAGAAAACGGTACCGCCGTCTATACCAACGCCTATGTCAAGCAGAACCGCCTTGTAGACCCTTTCCTCTGCGTCCGTAAGCTTTCTGGTAAGCTCTATCTTCTTGCGCTGCTCCTTCATCTTGCGCCTAAGTTCAGCAGTTACGTATGTAATTTCCCAGCCTGCGTCTATTGCCTCAGCAGACTTTATTGTGCCGCTGTTGTATGTGCCAAAGATTGCAAGAATTGCGTCTCCAATGATTGAGCCAACAACACCGTTCATCTTGTGCACGTCGTGGATTACGCTGTTGTAGTGGACGTTCAAGAGGTCGATTATCTCGTTGCCAAGAGTTTCCGTGCGGTAGGTAAAGCTTTTTATGTCGCTAAAGAGAATGGTAAGTTCCCTTTGCTTGCCTTCCAAGCGGATTGTGTGGTCTGTGTAAGCCTTTGAAACAACGTCTTTGGAAACGAATTTCTGGAAGGTGGAAAGCAGGTTGTTTACGGAAACCGAAAGCGTGTTGAAGGAAGCTGCCATGTAGGTAACGTCGTCGTTGGGGGCGTCGTCTATGTTAATAACTTCGAGCTTTGACCTTTGCTGCATGTCGTAAAGGCTTTGGGTAATGCTTGAGATGCTCTGGAAAATCTTTTTGAACATGTAGATTCCAAGCACCACAAAGAGGCATGTAAGCAAAATGATGATAAGAGAAATGATGAGGGTTATCTTGCGGGAGAATTTGTCCGTGTCCATTCGGGCTTCTGCTCGTACCAAGAAAACGTTCCAGCCTTCAATGTACTTGTAGACACCAAAGTATTCGCCTGCTTTTTTTCCCTTGGTGTTGTTCTTTGCCTGTTCGGAGAGGTCAAATGAAATGCGGCCTTCACGGATTCCCCTGTCAAAGTTGCCGTTGAGCGTGGCAAGGCATTCTTCGTCGGAAAAGGACGAGAGCTGCATTCCGCTTGCGCTTATGTAAAAGAAAAGCTTTCCTGTTCTGTCAAAGGCAAGGGCAAGGCTGTTGGGGTTGGAAAAATCTTCTGCTGCGGAACTTTCCATGGCCTGGACACATTCGTTCTTGTTGTGCTTGTAGGAATAGACCTGGTACTGGTTCTGGGCGTTCTTGTAGATGTCCTTCAGCTGCGTTACGGTCAGTTTGTTTGTAAGCTCAATTACCTGTCTCTGCGTCATCTGGATAGAGATAAGGTTTGTCATAAAGTTAGACATAAGGATGAGCGAGATAAAAATTACAAGAATCCGTGCGGAAAGCGGAATAATAGGCGTTTTGCCCACATACTGAAAAAATCGTTTCTTAGACACGCAAGCCTCTCGGTGGCAGGGTTCCGCAAAGGTTGGAATCTGCCCTGTATTTTTTAGTTATAACTTTATTTTATCTTGAAATAGCTGTACTGTCAAATTTTAATTCATACATTAATTTCTGATGGCCTTTTCCCCTATTTGCCGTAGCTTGCGATTTGTGCTATAATATTTGCATGACTTCAATTAAGAAAACTATTGTTTCTGCTGCCCTTGCAATTTTTTGTGCAGCAGCTTTTGCAAAAGAGACTCCCGTTCAGGGATTGAATGAATACCGCCTGGAAAACGGACTTACGCTTTTTACACTGGAAGACCACAATGTTCCGCTGGCCTACATAGAGATTGCCTTTAAGACTGGTGCGGTGGATGCCACTCCCGAGACCGCCGGCCTCCTTTATGTCTACGAGTATCTTATGATGAGGGGAAACGCGCTTTACCCAACTGCGGACGAAATGCAGGATGCGCTTTCCGACATGGGTGTTGCCGAGTGGAAGGGCTCCACCAACATTGACTATACCAATTTTTCAATCACGGTTCCTTCTGGGGAGCTTGAGAGGGGGCTTGCCTTCTGGAATGCGGCTGTCCGCACGCCAAACGTACAGGAAATTGACAATTCCGTCTTCCGTAAGAAATTATCCATGCGCGTGGAAAAGGCCAAGTCTGACCCTTCCTATCAGTACAACAATTATTCTGCGCTCAGGCTGTTCCCGGATGCACCCTACAGAACGAACCCTGCCGGCAGTGAAAGCGTCATTAAAAATGCCTCCGTTGCCCGCATGAACGATTTGCAGGGCAAGTTTTTGATTCCAAAAAATGCGGCTCTTTTTGTGGGCGGTGACATAGAGCCTGACCGCGTTTACGAGCTTGTCAAAAGGATATACGGCGACTGGTCAAACAAAAGCACCAGCCTGCTGTCAGCCGAGCCGGTCGAATATGCGGTTCCCAAGAACCAGAAGCAGAATCCAGCTCCCTTTGACTCCACCCAGTTTGCCGTTATGCCCTATCAGGCCGCAAACGAGAGTTATGCCCAGATTTCCATAAAATTCAGGGGGCCGGACACGGATTTTGACCTTGAGGATACCTACGTTGCTGACTACCTTTGCTCACTGGTGCTTGATCCGGACGGCGTGTTCAAGAAGACTTTGTGCTCAAATGCCATTCTGGACATACCGGGAACGGATTATGTTGACTGCTCCTACGTTACCAGGCGTGAGGACGGCGTAATAGAAATAACTGCATTCATAAAGAATCCTGACAATAATGTCCCTGAACGTGCCGCTGAATTCCTTGAGCAGACAAAAAAGGTTTTTGACGACATAGCCCGGAATCCGGCTCTTTTTGAAAGGGATTTCGTAAGGGAAAAGGCCCGTGCCCTGGTGGACCGCGACACGATTATGGGTGAGACCGCCCAGGGAAAGCTTTCCACCCTGCGCTTCTGGTGGGCATGTGCCTCCAGCGACTACTATTATACCTACAAGGAAAAGCTTTCTTCTGTAACGCATGAGGATGCAAAGGCCTTCATAGGAAAATACATTCAGGGAAAAAATCCCCTGGTTTCGGTTGTGCTTATGCCTTCCTTCTATGAAAAGCAAAAGGATGAATTTGAACGCAAGGGCTACGAGCTGATTACTGAAAAAAATTCCTTCTGGCAGGATGATGCCCGCTATGCCGCAAAAGCCGTGAACAAGTCGGAACTTCGCAGGTCCCTGCCGGTGGATGTTTACTATCCGCGAAAAGATGCCGGGGCGGTGCCCTTTGCAAGCTCAGAAAGCAAGCAGGTAAAAAAATACAGCCTTAAAAACGGAATTCCCCTTTACGTCCAGCATAATCCATCCTCCGACATTGATACTATCAGCATCGCCGTCAAGGGAGGCCTCCCTGAATTTACAAGCGAAAGCTCTGGACTTGCGGATGCAACGCTTACTCTTGCCGGGCGGAGCAGCAAAAACTACGGTGAGAAGGAGAGAAAGACTGCCTTCTACAAATATTCGTCTTCAATACAGGTCCAGACGGAAAGCCTGGGGAATGCAATATCGCTGACCGTAATAGACAGCTACTGGAAGGATGCCCTTCCCCTTCTTACGGACAGCTTCCTGCATCCTGACTTTAATGAGGAATCCTATAATTCCTTCTATGAAAAGCTTAGCCTCGATGCCAGCAAAGAGACAACGTCCAACCTGCTTTCCATGGCCGAGTATTCCAGTGCGTATTCCGGGCACCCGTTTGAATCCATGCCGGCCGTAACCCTGCAGTCGCTGAATTCAATCACCCTGCAAAACATAAGGAAAACCCACGAAAAGATGCTCAATCCGTCCGCGCTTTTTGTAGTCGCATCGGGAAAAATAGACGGCGAGGAGCTTCTTTCCGTGCTGAATGAATCCTTGGGCTGCCTTGAGCAGAAGGGACCGGTCTTTTCTGCAAGGGAAATCCCGGACCTTGAGCTAAAGTCTACAAACCCCTTTGCAATGAAGTGCAAGAAAGGCGAAGACGTGCGCCTTGCATCCCTTCTGTTTAAGTTCCCCTCTGTTACGGACAAGGACTACTTTACGGCAAGAATCGCTTCCGTCATCTATACAGACGTCCTGGCCCGTGTTGCCCGCGACCACCGCGTAGCATGCAGGACTGTCACGGAAAATGTAATATCATCCAAGGTGTCGGTGGCAGAGGATTTGTTCACCGGGGTATTGGGACTTGAATACCTGAATGACGCCTGGGAAGAGGCCTGCGCCCTTATGTCTCTGGGCATGGTCGTCCAGTCCAATCACGGCGAAAAGGGCTATTTGTTCAAGGACCTTGCAAAAATCCTTCCGCGCTACAAAAACATGTTCCTTGCAGACCAGTATGACACCTTGAGCACGAGCTCTGCTTCTGCCGCGATGATTGTGAACAATGTCCTGGAATATGATGATGAAAATATGGAAGCCAAGAAGATAAAGGCCGTCCAGCAGGTGACAGCCGAAGACGTGCTGCGTATCTTTGACAGTTACTGGGCAAAGGCTCCCCACCGCTGGTTTACTGCAGAACCAAAGGAAAGCGACTAATACCAGCAGTTGCCGATTAGCAGGAAGGGGTTGCTGGTTTGCAGCCCCTTGTTAAGCCGTATCCTTTTAGTTAGCGGGGTTCAGCCGGGTTTCCGTACCTGTCCATTATGCCGTCTTCTGTAATGTAGTAGGCCTGGATTGGCGGGAATCCGTTGAATTCTACGCTTGCGTAAGTTGAAGTATATGCCCCTGTAGAAAGCCAGTAAACCTTGTCTCCAATCTTAAGGTCAACAGGCAGGCGGTACTTTGTGTCTTCGTACATAATGTCCGCACTGTCGCAGGTTGGGCCGGCAAGAATTACTTCTCCCTCCCTTCCTCCGTCTTTTTCCGTAATAACCGGATACTTGATTGACTCGTCAAGCGTTTCTATAAGACCGTTGAATTTGCCGGTGTCCAGGTAAACCCACCTGTGCAGGGCAGTATTGTTCTTGCGCGAAATAAGCACAACTTCCGAGGTAAGAACGCCGCTGTCGCCAACAAGGGAACGTCCCGGTTCAAGAATAATGCCAGGAATGTCCTCGCCAAAGTCGTCGTGCAGGTAGCGGTAAATTTCTGATGCATAGTCCTTAAGCTCGTTGGTCGGCTGAATGTAGTGTGCCGGAAATCCACCGCCCATGTTTATCATGCTAAGCTTAATGTTTTCCTCGTCTTCCAGTGACTCAAAAAGGTACTTGGTCTTTGCAATTGCATCGTTCCAAGAACCAATGTCGCGCTGCTGGCTTCCCGGGTGAAAGCTTATTCCGTAGGGGGTAAGGCCAAGGTCGCGTGCCATAACAAGAAGGTCGTAAGCCATGTCCGGGTGGCAGCCAAATTTGCGGCTTAAAGGCCAGTCCGCAGAAGATGCGTTTTCCACAAGGATTCTAACATATATGCGGGAACCGGGTGCCTCGCGGGCAATGTTCTTAAGGTCTTCCTTAGAGTCCGTGGCAAACATGCGAACACCTTTTTCGTAGAAGTATTTTATGTCTGCGGCCTTTTTAATTGTGTTGCCGTAGGAAAGCTTGTCCGGGGAAACGCCCAAGTCCAGAACCATGTCCAGCTCGTAGCGGGATGCAATGTCAAAATTTGAACCCAGGTCCCTGAGCAGCTTTATGACCGGAACCCCAGGGTTTGACTTTACTGCATAGTAAATGTATGCATAGGGGAACAAATCCTTTAGCTGCAGGAAATTCTTCTTAATTGTGCGCAAATCAATGAATATATTGGGCGTTGAAAAATTCTTGGAAGCGTCCAAAAACCTGTTCCATGCTGAATCAGAAATGTAGTCTTTTCGGTCAAACATCCCCTGCTCCTGCCTATAAAAAAATTAAGCACCCCAAACTGACCGGGCTGCCATTTTCTTCACTTTTTAAATAGCCTGCTCCAAACCATTCGCGGAACAAACTCTGTAAAGGCGATAGTACCACAAATCTATTTGTGTTACCATAGTTTTTACCAAAAAAGTCAATATTTTTTTATTTTGGATGGTAGTCTTTAGGACGTGCTTTTCTTTGCTCTACCATCCTGTTTTTTGGCTAAAATCGTAGGAAAGTGCCCTTGCGTCACGGGCTTTCCAGGGTTCCGGCACTGTTTTGCTACAAGTAGCGCCAAGGAGGGCGCGTCATTTGGTGGCGGTATAAATGCGGTAAGTTTTCGCAGAAAACTTACGGGAACAAAATACCACGGAGGGGATTTTGTTCCCAGTGCCCTTCCAATCCCGCGTAGGTGGATTTACAAAACCTTGTATCCGGCCTTTTCTATTGCACCAACGATTTCCGCATCGCTAACCGGGGAAGCAAATTTTACCACCGCTTCGCCAGTCTCGTGGTTTGCAACAGCCTCGCTAACACCCTTAAGTGCTTCCAAAGCCTCTTTTACGTGGGCCTCGCAGTGGTGGCACATCATGCCTTCAACCTTGAACGTCTTCTGCTGAATTTCTTCTGCCATATAATTTTCCTCCATAATATATATATTTGCTTTTGTTTTTGCCTTGTTGATGTTAAAAAGGTTAAGCCTTGGCGCATTTGTTGCCACAGGCCTGCCTTTGCCTTACCTTAGCATTTTGCCCAGTATCGTAAGGAATTCGTCCAGAGACTCTTCGCTTCCATTTCTTATGTCGTTTTTCACGCAGCTTTTTAAATGGGAAGAAATTAAAAGCTTGCTGAATGAATTGATTGCCGCAGTGCTTGCGCTTGCCTGAATAAGTATGTCTGCACAATAGGCATCTTCTTCCAGCATCCTCTTTATGCCGTTAAGCTGACCAATGGCCCTGTTAAGCCTGTTGATCAGCATCTTCTTCTCTTCCTCAGGCCGCTTCTTTGTGCGTCCGGTCTTACAGTGTTCACAATTCTTTTGCTTCTTCTCTGCCATGTAATACCCCTCGTGGGTATATTTATGATACCGTCCGGGGGTATTACGTGTCAAGCGGTTGGTATTATTACTTTGATTTTGTTACCTGGTTGTACATGTCAAGGAATTCTTTTCTGGCCAGCTTGAATGCTTCCACAATTTCCGGGTCAAAGTGTATGCCACTTTGGGAGAGGATTGTGGTGTAGGCCTCTGCAAATGAAAATGGCACCGTGGGCGGCCTTTTTACCGTAAGCGAGTCAAATTCGTTTGCAAGGGCAACTATGCGCGCCCCCAGTGGAATTTCTTCTCCCTTTAGCCCCTTGGGGTAGCCGCTTCCGTCCCACCATTCGTGGTGGTATAGTGCAACGTCCTTTGCTAGGGTAAAGAAAAGGTCGTTCTGATCGTTCACAAAAAGCCTGTCTATGAGCTTAGCACCGGCATTGACGTGTTCCGGTGAAGGGTAGGCATCCTGGCCTGCATCTTCTTTGTTCTTGTCCTGCGGTTTGGACTTGCCTTGTGCCGCAAGTATTATTTTTCCCGCGTCGTGGAGAGGAACAACCTGGCAAAGTATGGCCTTGTATTCATTCGTAATCGTGCCCGCATATTTTCCTGCCGCCTGCAGTTGCCTTGCGAGTATCGCTGCGTAGTTGCTGGTCCGCCTCATGTGCTCGCCGTTGTAGCTGTCCTGCTCAAGCGCATACTGGATAAGGCCGCCGACTATCTTGCTGCGCGTTGCCAGAAGGTCGTTTTCTATTTCCTTGTAGTCTACGGAAAGCTGCAGGTTCTTGTGCTCAAGCTGCATAAAGCGGTTGCTCTGCTCGGTAATGTCGTTCAGCACAAGGATGTAGCCGTAAAGGATTCCGTCGCGCTCGATGCGGTGGGGTTCCGGGCAGAATTCCCTGCTTGCTATGCGTAAATTCTTTACGTCCATGGTATAGACGGTCTGGCTGAGTATTTCCTTTAGTTCCGGGGCAATTTGAATCTGGTTCTTATAGTTTGCCTTGTGGTATTCCGGGAAAAGTATTTTTGCCGCCGTATTTGCATTTCTTACGAAAAAGTTTGTGTCGGTTACAAAGAGGGGGTCGTAGAGAGAGTCCACTACCGCAAAGAAGGAAAGGTCGTAGAGGTTCCTGAATTTTTCCTTGTGAACCAGATAGGCGCAAAGTGCCGTTGCCGCAAAAAGAATCACCGGATTTATGGGGGTTAAAGGCCTCTTGTGTTCTGTAAAGGCAAAAATCAGGGCTATTGCCAGTAAGGGAACAAGGCGCAGGAACATTTTTATTATAAGCAAGCGTTCCTTTTTTGTTGCGGAAATGCAGTTTTTTATGAATGTACCGATGATAAGCAGGGCATACAGGGCAGAAAGGGCCGTGTAGCAGTAAAAGACTGGGCCGCGCTCAAAGGCCAGATCGCTAAGTCCGTTGGGCCCGGTTTTGACCGAAAAGTCCTTGAAGAAGAGGTTGAAGCCCCAAAAAGAAGTCTTGTTGCTTGCCATGGAAATCATCATGATGAAGGGGATGGGCATTGACCTTGCAACTGAAATAAGAATCCGGTTGGGTGCTGTCCTGTTAAAGCCTGCAAAGGAGTTGTATAGTCCCGCCAACAGGCAGAGGTTTGCCGTGTATTCAAACTTTGCGCTCAGAAGCAGGGAATATTCTCCAGTCGCCGTAAAATGCAGGATGTGTCCTATGATGTAGAATATCACGATTCCACTGGTCATAAAGACATTGCGCTGCTGTACGGAGGGTCTGTCCAGTAAAGTTGTTGTAAAGCAACTTATCGTAGCGAACAGGCAGAAGAAGGAGATCGTAAAAAATATCCAGAATTGTGTTGAATACATGTTTTAAATCTTTACCCTTACCATATTTTAGAATAAACAAGTCCTTTTGTCTACTCTGGAACATGGAAATCAGGTTTGAGCTCCACTCCCAGGCAAATCCGTCTGAAAACATGCATTGGAGCGGAACACATACACCGTAGCAAGGGCGTGCGGTGTACCCGAAGGGGGATTTCTTGCTGCTTTGCAAAAAGAAAAAAAATCGCAAAAAAATGCTTAACTTCTTATTTTTCCCTTCCGATACTAGAATGTAGACTATTGTGCATTTTTTGGCATGGAGGCCTGAATTTCACAAGAGCAATCAACTTCATTATGGTTTATGTGGGGTGAATATGAACTATAACTCTTATTCTGCCAACGGTTACAACACGTACCGGGAGATAGGCGTAAAGACAGCAAGCCAGGGGAAGCTTGTGGTAATGCTTTACGAAGGCGCCGTAAGCAATTTGCATGAGGCAATAACGCTTGTGGGCGAAGAAAACAGAATCGAACCAAAAAACATTGAGACTTTTGGCAAGCATCTCCAGAAGGTTCAGGACATAATCACTGAGCTTCAGATAAGCCTGGACATGGAAAAGGGCGGAGAGATTGC
>JAILHV010000125.1 GCA_024695625.1 Treponema sp. | reverse complement strand
GGCAATTACTTGCTCTTATGCCGATTCCGTCTAAGCTTCTTCTTACGCTTATGTGTCGCTATCTTTGCGCGCTTTCTTTTCTTTCCACAAGGCACGATAGAACTCCTTCATAAAATAGTACTATAATTATGAAGATTTTTTGCCTTTTCGTCAAGTAGAAAAACAAAGCTTTTCTGAAAAAATAGGCTAAAAATTCATAAGAACTGAATTTAAAAAGAGAAGGCCATTCCTGTCCAGAGCATAATCCTTGCCGCCGCATTCAGAATCCCTGCAAAGGCACATCTTTTTCCCTTCAAATTCCTTCCAAACAGGGTTTTCACCAAGCCTTTTCCCAAGGTCACCCTTCCAGGGTTCAAGACTCGCAAACCGCCTTGCATATTCAGCGTCATTCACCCCGTCCAGGGTACGAAGGGCCATCATAAGGTATTCAAATTCAAGGGTCTCAAGGTCAAGGCTTTCAAATTCAGCAGGAAGTCCCGGCAAAAGAGATGGGGGCAAAGCCTCTCTGCCATCGCAAAAAAGCCCTTTGTCCCCCTGCCCTCCGCTAAAAAAAACATCCCAGCTGAATTCATTCCAAAAGGAAGTATAGCGCCCAATGTCCCTGCTGCCTGTCCATCGCATTCCGTGCCCCCCACCTTTTCCGTCAAAGCTGTAAAGCGAACCTGTAGCCCCTGCCCCTACGCCAACATAGTCAAGCTGCTTCCAGTAAGAGCCATTGTGCAAGCTTTCATGCCCTTTAAGCGCAAAATTGGAAACCTCGTACTGCAAAAAGCCCCTTTGCTCAAGGATATCCCTACCCAAAAGCCACTGCCTGTCCGCCTCGTCATCATCAAAGGCAATCTTTCCGCTGGAAATTGAACGCTCAAGGGGAGTCCCCTCTTCTATCATAAGGGAATAAAGCGAAAAATGCTCAGGCTCATAGTCAAGCATTTTTTTTAGTGAAGACTCAAATTCCTTGCAGTTTTGATTGGGAAGGCCCGCAATTGCGTCAAGGCTTAAATCTCCTGTCCAAGAGGAGCGCACAAGATTAAGTGCCTCTTCCGCCCTTAACGCCGTACAGTGCCGCCCCACCGCATCAAGCGCTTTCTGGCAAAGGCTCTGAATGCCAAGGCTAAGACGAGTAACGCCACAATCCCCTGCAACCGAAAGCTTTTCCCCGATCAAGGTCTCCGGGTTCATCTCTATGGTAAATTCCAGGGGGGCTTTCCGCGTACCGGACAAAAGACCTTGCAAAAGCCACTCCATCTGACTTGCGCTCATAAGGCTGGGTGTTCCGCCGCCAATATAGACAGTCCGCCAAGAGTCAATCCCGTAAAACTTACGGTAGAATTCTGCCTCTTGCACAAGGGCTTTTATGTATGAATCGGGAACAAACGGGCCACCGCCAGAAGAAGAAGCGGAAGCCACGCTAAAAAAATCACAGTAAGCGCACTTGGCAAGGCAAAATGGAATGTGGACGTAAAGCCCTGCACTTGCACCAAGCATCTAGAAAATCTTGAATTTGCCAAACGGAAAGTATTCAAGCACCACCCGCCCCTTGATGCGGGAAGAGCTTATGCTGCCCCAAACGCGGGAATCTGCACCTTCAATGCGGTTGTCCGCAAGAACAAAATACTGGTCAGCCTTAAGGATTGTGTTGGGCATGTTGCCAAAAGAGCCAATTCCGTCCCATTCAGCAGGAACCGAATAAATCTGCGTGTTGTAAGGCTTTGGAACAAGCTCAAATTCGGTAAGGAAAAGCTCCTTTCCCTCGGGCTTAACGTAAAGAACATAGTCCTTCATGTAAATTTCATCGCCAGGAAGGGCAAGAACGCGGCGAAGAACTGGCTTACCAGACATATTGTGGGTGTATCCAAAAGGAAAGAAGCGCTGGGCCGTAAAAAAGCCCACCACGGAATTCGCTACATGCTTCATAACGGAAAGTTTTAGGCCGTCCGTGCGGTCAAGGTAAACTACATCCCCCCTCCTTGGAGTGCGCAGGAAGGGACACACAAAAACCGCGCTGTCACGGGGCATGTCCTTTTCCATTGTGTCTGAACGGACATGGACAGGAAAAATAAGAACATTCAAAACAATTGTCATGAAAATGATTGTAAAAATACCAATCGCAAGGGCATGAGAAATAAAAATACTGCGCTGCCTGCTCAGCTTATAGTCAAAATCCGAAGCCTTCTGTTTCATGCCAAAGATTGTAGCACAAAAAGGCAAGGCTTTCAAGAAGCAATAATGCCTCATTTTTTTGCGGCACTTGCCTTGTAAAAGTTCAAGCAAAAACGCTGCCCAAAATGCCCCTACTGTGGCGCTTGCGGGGTTCCGGCTTTCGCCTCCATTGCCAGCAAGCCGGCAACTTGCGCCCCTCCAGTGCCTGCCGTGCCCTAATCTGCTGCAAAAAGTCCAAAGCCCAACTTTTTCATTCTACTTCATAAAAAAAACTCGAAAAGTTTTTTCCGTCCGCCATTTTTCAATTTTTTTTCATTACATGTTCCGTAAAAACAATTACGCAAAATTGCCCCTAAAAACATAAGTCCCTAGGGGCAAGCGTAAAGATGTTACCGATTATTTTTCCCTGTAACCGCCTGCGTAGTCAATTACGCATTCGTAGCGGTAGTAGGAGTGGGTTTCTATTGCGGCACCTGCATGGGTGAACTTTCCAGCAAGAATGTTCTTTCTGTGCCCACGGTCAGGAACACCGTAGTCAACCAACAGCTGAATCACTATGTCTCTGCCGGCATTTGGTCCGTAGGAAATGTTTTCTCCAGACGTAGTGTAGGAGCAGTATTTCTTTACGCGGTCCCAAGTGTCGGATGCGTGTCCGGTCTGCCCTGTTGGCCCCTGTTTGCGAGCCCATTCATCGGCAGCTTTGTAAAGGCCTTCTCCCCAGTCCAATGGAGGAAGTGCCGCCATTGAATTCATCTCGGAAATGCATTCGTTAAGAGCCGCAAGCTTGTCTCCTGTGTAGCTTTGCCTTAGCGGAATAAGCCTTGTCTGAACGTATTCCTTGGGGTTGGTACGCGCATAGTTTTGTTCCGTCAAGACTGCAATCTCTTCTGCAGTGTGCCTTTTTGCAGCCTCGGTAAGGCCAGTAAGGTTTGTGCTGCTCCCGCCAGAAGATCCGGATGAAGATCCAGAGCCAGAAGACGAAGCGTTTGCCCTTGCTATTGCAAGTGCATTATTGTAGGAAGAAATTGTCGCTGATGCAATAGCCGGATCAAAGGAACGTATTGCCACTACATAGTGACCAACGTACTTTTCGCAGAAGTAGGTTGTGCCGTCCCTTACGGAATAAGTCCTTGTGTTCATGTTTGAAACCTGAGAGGAAGACCATATCCACTGGGTAATCTGGGATGCTCCGCTTATCTTTGCAATGGATGCGTTTACGGTTGCAAGGTTGTCAAAGAGTTTTTTTGCCTCGTCCAATGCAGGAAGGTACCAGCCAGAGCTGAATCCGCTGTCGCTGTAGGTGTTGGCATAGTTAAAGGCCGGGTAATCGCTTGCCTGGTTCAAAGCTCCATCGGGGTCAATTCTTGCTACAGTTTCAAAGTTCTTTGAACCGTCGCTTGAACTTGTTCCAAGGTTAGTGCTGTAGCCCTTTGTTGAATTTGAAGCAACGAATGTTTTTACTACAGGCTTCTTTAGTCCAACGCCCAGTTTTCTTGAAGGATCGAATATAACCGCAACCGCAGTCTTTGACCTGTTGTAGTTTGCGGCAGAAGAAATGGTTCCGTCTGAATAAACTATGTCGCCCACATTAACAGAAGAAGACGAGCCAGACGTAATTCCGCCGGAACTTCCGCTGCTGCCAGTGCTTCCAGAACTGCCGGAACCGCTTTGGGATGCAGTGCCCTTTGTATTGCGCACTACGCGGAAACCGATGTTGCTGTTGCAGGCATTATAGGGCTGCAAATGGCTTCTGTAAGAAACTGAGCATCCGCCAGCAAAGAGGTTAAGGGCACCGCCACGCAAGATGCGCTCTGAGCCGGAAGAAGGGCCGTATGCACTGGTGCTGCTGTTAATATTGCCGTAGTAGTCCCAGCACCATTCAAAAACGTTGCCGCTCATGTCGTAAAGGCCCAGCCTGTTGGGAGCCTTCTGCTTTACCAGGTGGGGTCTACTTCCGTTTGGCTCTTCGTACCAGCCGACTGCGGAAAGGCTGTCGCTTCCAGAATATTTGGTCTGGCTGCTAGGTATTCCTCCAAAACCGCCACGTGCAAGGTATTCCCATTCAGCTTCGGTGGGAAGCCGGTAGCCGTTTGCATTAAAGTTTGCAGTTACGTTGTCCCCGGAAATGGTGTAGACCTGGGTGTAGCCTTCTGCGGCACTGCGCTTGTTGCAGTAGGTTACAGCATCGTACCAGTCCACAAAGAAAACAGGATAGTTTGAACCTGCCCCGTAATGGCCGTTCAGAGGATTGCCCCAGTCAGAGTTTGGAACATTGCCCCTGTATGTGCAGTATTTTTCGTATTCAGCCTGAGTTACCTCGTGGTCGCATACATACAGGTCTGGAATAGTTATCGTGCGGCCGGAAACAAACACTTCTGAACCACTTACAGAACCTTTTATGGTTGCACCCTTAACAGTCACAAAACCCTTTGAATCAGCCGTGCATATAACCGTTGCTGTAGCAGCATTAGTTGGTACGGGATCTGTTGTGCAAGAAGAGCCGGACGAACCGGATGAGCCGCTTGAGCCAGTGCTTGGGCTGCATGTAGACTGGGCATTTGCTTCTGCCAGCCTCCTAGCCTCCTCTTCCTTTCGCAAGATGTCTGCCTGGGTGTTGGCCTCTGCCTGCCTCTGTATTTCTCGAAGCTCCTGTTCGCGCCTCTCCTGCTCGCTCTGGGCCTTTGCCATTCCGGCTGCAGAAGTATCCTTTACCGTAACGCTAAAAATGAATTTGTAATAGTCGCAGGTGACTTCAATAAAAGTACCACCCTGGTTAACGCCCCTGATTGTAAAGACAGATGCACTTGCGGCACTCTGCGTTACCTGTGCCACGGACGGATTTGCACTCGCAACCCTTACCGGAGTTCCGTTTGCAACCGGATCACTGGTCGCGGTAAATGAAAATGTATCAACCCCAGCAAGGTCAAGCGTTATGTAGTTTGTACCCTTGGGGTAAACCTGTCCGTCTTTGGAAACAAGAACCCCCTTTAGCTTTGGCTTGCCAGAGTCCTTTGAACCCATGGCAAAGAGAGTGTTAGAAAGTGCAATCACAGCAAGGATTGTTAAAAATATTTTTCGCAAACCTCTCATATATCCTCCTGTCGGTATTTCTTCTCCGAGTGAATAATCCGTATGAATAACAAATGCCCCGACAAAAGTACCGGAGCAGATTTTAGGCTACTTGTTTCCCCTTATGGTAACAGTCTGCGTAACAACTGAAACACCGGAAATCTTTCCTGTGATTCGGCAGTAGACGGCATTGTCTCCCTCTTTAAGAATCTTGCCCTTCAAAGAGCTGTCCGTAGAAGCCTTTGAGCCGTTTACGTACCATTCGTATGTTACGTCTTCGTCAAGTTCTGGAAGGGTAACGTCTCCAAGGAAGCCGTTTCCAATGTTGCCATGCTGGGCATTCAGGTTAATCTTGTAGGAAGCCCATGCGTTGCCGTCCACAAGCTTTGCCTTGCGAATAGACTTGTTCTGCTTGGTAAAGGTTCCGCTGCATTCAACGCCGGCAATTTTTCCTGATGCGGTAATCTTTCCGTCTGCATAGGACATCTTGTATGGAGAAGGCACGTTGATGTAGTTGCTGCCCACAGATCCAAGCTGAACCGGAATGTAGACAAATTCGCTCTTGCCCTTGTTCTTTACCTCGTAGGCCTGGTAGATTGCACCCTTGCCGTCAAAGTAATATCCGTATGATGTCTTTGAATTGCACACCCACACTCCGCTTGAAGTAATGGAAACATCCTGTGAAGGTGTTGGAGTAGGAGTTGGTGTAGGTGTCGGTGTTGGAGTCGGGGCTGGAGCAGATGAAACAACAGTGAAGGTCTTGGGGTCGGAGAGTGAACTCTTTCCAGAAACAGAGCCCTTTACGGTTACTGTCACGCTGTAGCTTCCGGCTGCAAACTTCTGCGTGCATTCACCTACGCTAGTTGTAGCAGTCTTTCCGTTGCTGAATTTCCAGGTATATGTAAGCGGCTCATCGGCAGAGAAATTCCTTACGACAAATTTTGCGTCTGCATTTTCCTTTACAGAAGCTGGAACTTCCACGACAGGCTTTTTGGATGAGCTTACGGCATTTGCTAGAAGAGGTGTGCCTGCAATCTTTGTCGCGCTTACCTGGGTCTTGTTGCCGGAAAGATTCGGGTAGATACCCTGGATTCTTGATGCTGCGGCAACATATTCAATGGAGCCTCCGCTAGTCGTAAATGAACCGTTGCTGTTCAAGTAGCCCACAGGTTCATTGATATAGTACCAGCTTGAAGTTCCTTCTTTTATATATGCATAGTAAACCTTCTTGTCTGTTGACACGTAAAGGCCGTTGTTAGAATTTCCGTTCCTGTAGAGGCCGTAGATGTTGTCGACGCTCTCGTTAACATTGAATGAAAGCGTCTCGGAGCGTTTTGTAGCACCCGATTTGCTTCCAACTATTTCTACGTAGACAGTGTTCTTACCTGCACTGAATTTTGACCTGTATGTGCTGCCGCTTGCGTTTGCAACACGGCTTCCGTTCACATACCACTTGTATGTAACATCCTCGTTAAGATAGGAAATGTTGGTGGAAAGAAGACCCTCATCCTTTGTGCTCAAAGTAGAAGGTGACAGCTTAAGCGTAACCGACGGCAACTTTGAGACAAGCATCGGAACATCCGGGATTATAGAGCCTGACTTCTTTGAATACGTGCACTTTGTATTTCCAGGTGCATTCCCAAGGTTTCCTGCAGCAAAAATCTTTCCGTTCTGGTAGATATACTTTCCGTTTGCACTTTCGCTTGTGTGCGGCTTAAATTCAAGGCGTGAGTTTACTGTCTGTGCATAGTCATCAGAGCGTACCCAGTGCTTCTTTCCGTTGGGCTCCGTAACATAGTTTGCAGTGTAAACCTTGCCGTCTGCGGAAATGTAAATGCCAAGGTTTGAATAGGCACCCTCACCCTGCCAGAAGCCTATGTTTCCAGAAAGCAAGTCACGCTCGTTAATATTAATCGTAAGCTTATTGGATAGCACCTTGTAGCCAGACTTTACACCGGTTACCTCAAGACCTACAACCGCAGTGCCTTTACTGGTTGGTGTCCAGACAAGGTAAGAGCCGCTTCCGTTTTCTGCCGGGTTACCGTTCAGGTACCACTTATAGCGGATTCCTTCCGTAGCCAAGGGGGTAACGCTGGAAGTGAATGTTATCTTTGTATTTTCGTAAACAGTTGTCCTTGTTGCATTTATGCTGACCTTTGTAGAGGAGTTGACATAGATTTCGTTTGAAGCTGCCTGGCCAGAAGAAGACTGGGCTGCTGCCTGAGCGGCTGCCTGTTCTGCACGGCGGGCTGCCTCTTCTGCTGCACGGCGAGCTTCTTCCGCTGCCCTGTTAGCTGCTTCCTCTGCCTGTCTGCGGCGGGCTTCCTCTGCTGCCTCCTGGGCACGGCGGGCTTCTGCTGCTGCCTGTTCTGCGCGGCGGGCTGCATCAAGCAACTCCTGAGTCCTGCGGTTTTCTGCATCGATTCTTGCCCTTTCTGCCTCTTCTGCTGCACGGCGGGCATTTTCCTCTGCCTGCTGGGCACGGCGAAGTTCCGCCTGGCGGGCCGCCTCTTCCCTAGCCTGCTGCCTTGCGAATGCCTCTGCCTCAAGACGAGCCTGTTCTTCTGCCCTGGCACGCTCAATATCATCATCCCTCTGCTTCTTAAGATACTCCACGCTGATTCCGCGCGAGGTATCCGCAACAAAAACAAGGAAGGTAAAGTGATAGGCCGATGAACAATATGCCGTAACAGCCGTATAGCCGCTCCTCAAGCCGGTAATGGTATAGCTTGCAGGATCAGATGCACTCTGCGTTACCGTGCAAACCGAACCGTCATCCACGCGTATGGTAACAGGATAGCCGTTGTCAACAGGGTCGGAAGTTGCGCGGAAAGAAAAGCGCAGGTTCCCGGTCGTAATGTCCATGGGAATAATTGTGGAACGCCCTGTAAAAATCTGGTCATTCGCGGAAACAATGATTCCCCTCAAATCCCAAAGCTGCTTCATCGAAGAACAAGCGGCAAGAATCAAAACCAAAGCCGAAAGCGCAAGGACCAAAATAGAATTCAGCTTGCGTCCAAATAAAATTCCGTGTCTTTTATTTTGCATGTGACAACTCCTGTACAGGCAATCCCGGAGGAAGCCGTTTTTATATAAACCCTATTTTTAAGCACGAATCAAAAGCCGAAGAAAGCATTCAAAAAAGAAACACAAAATTCAGCTTTAAAGTTACACAAACTATGGTAGCATAGGATTTTTCTCTTGTAAAGAAAAAAGAAAATAACCTTAAAACCATAAAAACCGGCACTGGACTTTTTTGCAAAAACAGGCTATTGTATTGACCATGGCAGAAGGCAGGAAAATTATTGCGCAGAACAAAAAGGCGCACTTCAACTATTCTATAGAAGACAGCATCGAATGTGGCATAGCCCTGGAAGGCACGGAAGTAAAATCCGTAAAGATGGGCAACGTGTCTTTTGCGGACAGTTTTGCCCTAATAGAAAACGGCGAAGTATGGGTACAGAATTTCCACATAGCAGAATACGCTTTCTCCTCCGTCTTTAACCACAACCCCGACAGAAAAAAGAAGCTCCTGCTGCACCGGGAAGAAATAAAGCGGCTGCAGCGAAAAGTAGACGAAAAAGGGTACACTTTAATCCCCCTGGACTTCTACCTAAAAAATGGCCGCGTAAAACTCACTCTGGGCGTCTGCAAGGGAAAGAAACTCTTTGACAAGCGGGCAGACATAAAGGAACGCGACGTAAAGCGAGACCTTGCCCGCGAATTCCGAAAAGGCCTGCAGGACTAGCAGTCACCTGGAACTTGCTTTAGGGTCTATATTCGTTTCTTCTGGGCGGCACTTTTTTGGTTATACATCTGTATCATAAAAAAAGCCCCCATGCCCCGTGTTAGGGCTTTCCGGGGTTCCGCCTTTCGGCTCCATTGCTAGCGCAACGAGTTGCAAGCAACTCGCCCCTACAATCCCGGCCGCGCTTTTATATGCTAACGGCACCCTGGCGCACAAGGACAACCTTATCCGCTTCAACCTAAAATCTTAAAGTTCTCTTACCACAAAAAGCAAAATCTGTGCTATAATATCCCTATGCTACACAAAAACGGGAGCATATATCGCTCATACAGCAGAAAAAATACAGAAAATCTCACAAAATCACTTGACAAAGTGACAACAGCTCCCATAATTATTTCGGACTTCGGACTTCGGACTTCGGACTTCGGACTTCGGACTTCGGACTTCGGACTTCGGACTTCGGACTTCGGACTTCGGACTTCGGTGTAGGTCATAATTATGTCCTAAACACATTTTCCCCAAATACAATACAATTTCTCAAAAAAATCTCCCCTGCCGTACTATGTGGAGCCACAAAATACGGTAGAGGTGATTTTTATATACACAACAGGAATCCGCATGGATTTCTAAAAAAGAACAAGTGTGCCCAAAAGGGCATAAGGAGCAAAAGATGAAACATCTTGCAAAAATTGCTGCGACAGTCACGGCGTTGTTAGTGTCATCGCTAATGATTTCATGCGCATCAACACCATTACCAGAACCTCTCTACACAGCTGGCATGATTGAAAATGCTACTCCCGAAAATTCGGTGATTGTGTACGGTTATTCATCAGAACCCGGCATCAAACTGTTGTATGTT
>JAILHV010000121.1 GCA_024695625.1 Treponema sp. | reverse complement strand
TGGAAGAATTCCTTATTGCACAGGCAGCAGGCATCCCCGAATACTCCATGATTTATGTCTCCAGCGCAACCCCAACTTGCAAGGGAGGATTCACCTACACAAACATACACTGGATAGCGCCATCCGACTTTGATGAATCCAGCCGCTCCTGGTACATAAATGCAAAGAACAACATGGGCAGGACTGTCTTTTCCAACCCCTACATAGACGAACAGTCAAAAGGCATAGTCGTAACCCTTTCAAGAACCTTCAAGAACAAAAAGGGAGAATTTGCAGGACTTGTTGGCGTTGACCTTATCCTGGACGAAGTTGTTGCCCTCGTAGATGGAGTTCGGCTTACGGAAAGCGGACAGGCATTCATGGTAGATGAAAACGGAGTATACGTTACCAATCCCGACACTTCAAAAGTTGCAAAGGACAATTTCTATACCGAGCATGGCTTTTCCGACCTAGCAGCAGAAATACCGGATAATGAGCCATACCTGAACCTAAAGAATTCCGGCCAGTACTTTGCCGCAAGAAAGATGCCAAACCTCTGCGGATGGACCTTGATAACAATAGGCCCTCTCAAGGAACTCTACACAGAAATCAACCGCAACATGAACACGCTAATCTTACTGTCGCTCGGTGTTCTTGCGGTAGCCCTGGCAAGCTCCTTCTTTGTTGCAATAAGAATTTCACATCCGCTAAAGAAAATTGCAACTGCCATGACAGAAATCTCAGGCGGAAATGCAGACTTGTCCAACCGACTGGAATACAACTTGAATGACGAGATAGGTGAAATCTCGAACGGATTCAACCGCTTCTCAGAAAAGCTAAGGGACATAATGGTTGAACTAAAAAGATCGAAGGACGTGCTTTCTTATGCAGGAGAAGATCTTGGAGCAAGCACTGAAGACACTTCAAACGCCATAGAACAAATTCTTAACGACATCTCAAGCGTAACGTCACAAATAGTGAACCAGGGAAATGACGTTGAAGAAACTGCCGGTGCCGTAAACCAGATTGCATCCAACATAAAATCCCTTGAATCAATGATAGAGGGACAGGCAGCGGGGGTTTCAGAAGCAAGTGCCGCCGTAGAAGAGATGATAGGAAACATAACCTCCGTAACGTCAAGCGTGGAAAAGATGGCACAGTCATTTGAGTCGCTACAAAAAGACACGCAGACAGGAGCGGAAAAGCAGCAGGCCGTAAACGACCGCATCACCCAGATTGAAACCCAGTCCCAGCTATTGCAGGAAGCAAACGCAGCTATTTCTGCCATAGCAGAACAGACTAACCTGCTTGCCATGAACGCTGCAATCGAAGCAGCCCATGCGGGAGAAGCAGGAAAGGGATTCAGCGTTGTTGCAGACGAAATCCGAAAGCTTAGCGAAACCTCAAGCGAACAGTCAAAGACTATCGGAAACCAGCTCGTGAACATACAGGAATCCATAGAAGAAGTTGTAGCCGCATCTCTTGAATCAAGCGATGCATTCAATTCCGTATCGTCAAAAATCAGGGAGACGGATCAGCTGGTGCGCCAAATCAAAGCCGCAATGGAAGAACAAAAGATTGGCTCAAAGCAGATAATCGAATCTCTTCACGACATGAACAACACAACAAGCGAAGTAAAAAATTCATCTTCCGAAATGAGGGACGGAAACCAGATGATTCTCCAGGCCGTACACCAACTGCAGGAATCATCCGTAAACATGAACCGCAGCATGGACAACATGGCAACTGGGGCACGCAAAATCAACGAAACAGGAAACGAACTCGTAACCATCTCGTCAAAGCTAAAAAATGCAATCGACGGAATAGGCGAACAGATAAACCAGTTCCAGCTGTAGTTATTTAATTACAGATAGGTTTCTATTGTCTTCATCTTTTCGGTAAAACCCTGGCGCTCATAAAAAGCCTTCCCCCTTACATTCTGGGGGAAGACCTGGGTTCTCATAAAATCCGCACCACGGCTTTTTCCATATTCCTTGCAGGCTTCAATCAGCTTGGTTCCAATTCCCCTGCTTCTGAGTTTTTCGGTAACATCCAAATCCTGAAGATAAATAACCCTTTCGGCCTTTAAGCAAGGAATTCTTTTTTGTTTCAGAATCATTACATGAGCAAAGCCAACAACTTGGCCATCTACTTCTGCAAGCAAAATATCCTGATTTTCACTTTTGATGATTCCTTCAAAAAAAGATTCGTCACGGTTACCAATAACAAAATGCTCCGGCTGGAATTTTACCGCGTCCTTTTCAAGCTCAAGGTAGAGGGGCTTTAAACTAGAAATATCGTCCAAGGTAGCTTTTCTTACAATCATTTTTTGCCAGCCTTGTATTCATTCAGGCTTTTTACTTCGCAGCCTTTTTTCTTATAGTAAGAAAACATTTTATCCAGCTTCTTAAGATTGTAACTTGTAACGCAATCATAAATAACATGAACGGCATAAGCTGATTTTTTCATGTTAACGCAAGTTGCTTTTACGCAGGCTGTGGCATCTGCTCCGGCTACATAAAATTCATTCAAGACCTTGTCTTTGATGAATGCGGCAAAGTCTTTGCTTGTAAGGGCGTTCCCCTTTTCTTTTACAAAAATATTATCCGAAAGGATTTTCAGTTCTGGAACAAAGTCTGCACCTTTTGTCCCGGCTATAAAAGCGCGTATGAAAGGAATTTTGTTGTGGTGCTGAATATACACAATCTGCATTCCTTCTGCCTTAGCCCAATCTATTGCCCTGTTAACGTTGGCGATTATATTCTTGTAGTTTTTTGTTATATCATTTTGCAAGTCTATGACCACAAGGGCTTTTTTGTTTTCCATACATTATCCTTTCCAGTGCCATATCAACATAACGCACTGTCATACCGAACTAGTTTCGGCATCTCTATCGTAATCTGAGATTCTGAGCCAAGCTCAGAATGACACAAAGTTAATGGCATTGTCTCCTTAGATTGTTTTTAGAATACTCTAAATGTAAAAAAAATTAAAGGCTTTTCTAAATGAAGATTTTTTAAGAAAGCAAACCCAAAGCCCTTATATGCTTCGAGTTTGCCCTCTTTTTTACAAGACCTTAGCTTCTTCTATTTTGCCTTCACCCTTATCTTCATCACTTTCTGAATACTTGTATTTTTTCAGATTGGCCCATGAGACAAGGCAATAGCTTGTACCTGCAAGGCCAAGAATGAACATCATCAAAGCCGCACCAGATCCTTTTCCGCTTCCAAAAAGCAGCGAAAGAATTCTATTGGAAGAATTTGCACTCATAAAAGGTTCACAGACTTTATCCACCATGAATCCGCCAAGTGCAAGTCCAATTGGAATTGTAAAGAACTGCAAGGTGTTTCTACAAGCGTAGACCCGCCCCTGCAAGTCCACAGGAATCACATTGCGCATGATAACGTTTTGGTTTGCCCCCATTACAGGAACAAAAATCCAGCCCAAAATTTGAGCCGCGCACCAGACGATGGAACTTCGCGAAAAGGCAAGAAGGAAATTTTCTGTTCCAAGAGAAAATAGCATGGAAAGAAAAATAACCCTTACCCTATTCTTGGGTTTTGGCATCACTGTCGCAATAAGGCTTCCAACCGCCATTGCAATGCCAGAGCATGAAGTTACAAGCCCAAGCACCGCATTTCCTTTTCGGGGAATAATTTCCGCAGGCAAGGTCGCGTTAAAGGCAGATGCAATCAGATTCACCCCAGACATAAAAAGAATTATGTGAAGGGGAATTGGATCTTCCTTTAGGAAACGCAAGCCCTCTTTTGCAAGCTTAAGCACATTTTCTTTAGCGTTTGCCTTTGAAAAAAATTTTTCAAGCCTTACAAAAAATGCCAGTGCCACAAATGCAATTGCAAACGAAAGCAAGTCCACCGCAATCACAAGGTCAAGCCCTGCAAGCCCATACAATGCAGATGCAAGCAAGGGGTTCCCGATAGAAATGATTGAACGCGACAAAGACTGGAGCCCGCTTGTTTTCTGGTAGAACCTTTTGGGAGTTATGAGCGTGTAGGCAACTTCCGATGCCGGCTGCTGAACAGTATTCATAAGTCCAGAAAGCGCATTTACTGCATACAAATGCCACACAGAAAGCAGTTTTGTCTTGTAGAGCACAAAAACAATAACAGTGCAGAGTGCGGCAAAACTATCGCAAGTGAGCATGGCTTTCTTTTTGTCGAACTTGTCGGAAATGGCTCCTGCAAAAATGCTCATAAGAACATAGGGGGCATAGGTGCAGATTGTTAAAGCCGCAGTGCTAAGCGCAGAACCTGTCTTTTCATACAGCCAAAGCGTCAAGGCAAAAGCCGTCATTGCACTTCCAAGTTGAGACACACTTTGAGTGCTCCAAAGTATGTAGAAATTTTTTAAGTCTTTTTCTAAGTATTTCATTTTCTTTGCTCCTCTTTATTTTTCTAAAAACAAAAGAGCAAAGCCTGAGGAATTCATTTTCCTCCATGCAGAGTCCTCAAGCCTTGCATGGAGAACTATCTCTACAGATAATCATAAAAACCTCCTTTTATTAAAGAATAATTAATTGTAACTTGTCTACAAAACTTTCGCAAGTGGCAAGGGATTTTTTGGAGTTTCTTCCATCTTTCCGATTTGCTTCGTCATCCAAACAATCCCCCGCCAAGAACCCAGCTTGAATCCGGCGTTGTCAAAGTGTCCAACTTCCACAAAACCAAGGCTCTTGTGAAGTTCAATGCTGGGCTGGTTGGTGTCTACCAAAACACCGTAGATGTAACGGTAGCCCTGCTTTTCCAGAATCCTGGAAAATTCTTTGTAAAGGCTCGTGGCAATTCCCTGACGCCTTGGTGCATCGGGAGCAAGAACAATCGTCCATTCAACATTCCACTGGTAGGCATCGTGGGGTCTAAGCGGAGAACCGCATGCATAGCCAAGAATTTTTCCATCATCAGCTTGGGCAAGAAGGAAAGGATATTTTTGTAGCGTAGATAAAATTTTCTTACGGTAGGATTCGACATCAGGATTTTCTATGGTAAAGGTTACATAATCTAAGGGTACATAAAATCCGTAAATATCGTGAACCGCCTGGGCGTCATCTTCTGTTGCCATTCTGATTTTATAATTCATATTTGCCGCCTTTTTCTTCTTCTTTATTTTGCGAATGGAGTTTTCTGTATTCCCTGGGGCTGCATCCCGTCTGTTCATGAAAAAGCTTGTTAAAAGTTGTTGTTGACTGGAAGCCTGCTTCAAAGGCACAGTCCGTAATGGAAAGCCTTTCGTTTTCCAAAAGGTTTATTGCATTCTGAACCCTTATGCTTGCAAGGTAAGAAGGAAAGCTCATCTTTGTGTATTCGTTGAACAGCTTTGAAAAATAATACTGACTAAGACCAATTTTTTCGGCAACCTCGGACTGGCTTATGTTTTCCCTTGAATGCTCTGCAATGTAGCTGCAAGCAAAGCGGATGTATTCCCAAGACTTGTCGGAAAAACTTTCAGGTCCAAGGCTTTGACTGCGTTCCGTTAAAACCAATTCTCCAACAAGCAGAAGAATTTCATAGACCAAAATTTTGCAGTGGCTTTCGGCAAAGAAAATTTCCTTTTCGCGGGTCGCTTTTATTTTGTAAATCAAGTCCCTTATTTTTTTTGCCAACTCAGGATTTTCTTTTTGCCTGATCAAATGGCAATCACTCATAAAATGAGAGGCGGCAGACAAATCCGAATTGCTTTCTATTAAATAGGAAGAAAACTGAATGAACACAACACCATCTGGAGGAATGCAAATAAGTTCGTGCAATTCCCTTGGCCAAACCAAAACAAGGTCCCCTGCCTTTGGCTCGTAAACCTTCCCATCTATTTTATATTTGCATCCGTTTTTTAAGGCAACGATAAATTCCGCTTCGTTGTGCCAGTGAGGTGGAAAAACTTTTGGTATGTCATTTTCGGCAAAAGCCAAGCCATGAAAGCGGCGGTATTTGATGATTTCTCTTTCCATAGGTCTATTTATATAATAACAAAAAATGGGCAATTTTCAATAAAAATCTTCTTTTATTTTTTAAATTTATGATTTATCATAATAGCAATATCTTTATTTTAGGAGATTTTTCGATGGAGAATTTTACATTTTATTCACCGACATTTTTTGTTTTTGGAAAAGAGTCTGAAAATCAGGCTGGAGAATATGTTAAAAAATTTGGAGGAAGCAAGGTTCTGATTCACTTTGGAGGAAAAAGCGCAAAGGCATCAGGCCTTTTGGACAGGGTTGAAGCTTCTCTAAAGGCATCAGCAATCCCATTCGTTGAACTTGGCGGCGTAAAGCCAAACCCAAGAAGCGGACTTGTATACGAAGGAATAGAACTTTGCAAAAAGGAAAAGGTTGACTTTGTCCTTGCCGTTGGCGGAGGAAGCGTAATCGACTCTGCAAAGGCTATAGCGGCAGGCGTTTTGTACGACGGTGACTTCTGGGACTTCTATTCTGGAAAGATGGTAGAAAAGGCACTTCCAGTTGGAACGGTCCTTACGATTGCAGCAGCAGGTAGCGAAGGAAGCCCTGACTCTGTAATCACAAAGGAAGAAGGAATGTTCAAGAGGGGAACTGGAAGCGATGCCCTGCGCCCAAAGTTCAGCATCCTTAACCCGGCCCTTACCCAGACTTTGCCGCCTCATCAAACCGCAGCAGGCATTACGGACATTATGGCTCACCTTTACGAGCGCTACCTTACAAACTCAAAAGAGGTTGAAGTAACCGACAGGCTTATAGAAGCACTTCTTCTTACGATGAAGCATGAGGCCCCAAGGGTAATTGCAGATCCAAACAACTACGAGGCACGTGCAAACATAATGTGGGCTGGAATGATGGCACACAACAATTCCTGCGGAGTTGGAAGAAGCCAGGACTGGAACAGCCACAACATAGAGCACGAACTTTCTGCGCTTTACGATTGCGCTCACGGTGCAGGGCTCGCAGTAACAATGCCGGCTGTTTTTAAATACGTAATGAAGCACGACGTAATGCGCTTTGCAAAAGTTGCAACACGGGTTTGGGGCTGCCAGATGGACTTTGACCACCCTGAAGTTACCGCTCTTGAAGGAATAAACGCATTCCAGAACTTCTTGGTTTCTCTTGGAATGCCAAAGAATTTTGCAGAACTCGGGGCAAAGGAAGAAGATATTCCAAAGCTGGTTCAGGTGCTTTGCCGTGGCGACGGAAGAACAGGAACTATTTCCGGCTTTGTAACACTTAACGAAGACGACTGCGCCAAAATATATAAGATGATGGTATAAATCTGGATGATTCGAAGAGGAATTTTATGGCAAAATCAAAGGCATTGTTTATAGGCGGAACAGGAACAATCAGTACCGCCATAGTTGAGGAACTTTCAAAAAAGGATGAATGGGAAGTTTGGCTATTAAACCGCGGAAACCGTGCGGCAGAAGTCCCAGCTAACGTGCATCAAATTCTTTGCGACATTTCTGACGAGGAAGATGCAAAGAAAAAACTTTCCGGAATGGAATTTGACGTTGTTAGCGAATTCATTGGCTTTACCCCGGAACAGGTTGAACGCGACTACAGGCTCTTTAAGGGAAAGACCAAGCAATACATTTTTATCAGTTCCGCATCTGCCTATAACAAGCCGGCCGCAAGCTACGTGATTACGGAGGGGACCACCCTTTCCAACCCCCATTGGGAATACTCACGGAATAAAATTGCCTGCGAAGAATTCCTCTTCAAAAAATACCGCGAAGAAAATTTTCCGGTAACAATCGTTAGGCCAAGCCACACCTACGACAAGAGAAATGTTCCCCTTGGAGTGCATGGAAAAAAAGGTTTTTACCAGGTCATAAAAAGGATGAAGGAAGGAAAACCGGTTATCATTCAGGGGGACGGAACAAGCCTTTGGCATTTGACGTTCAACAAGGATTTTGCAACTGGATTCATTGGCCTTATGATGAACCGCCACGCGATTGGGGAAGCATTCCAAATTACCGGAGACGAAGTTCTTTCCTGGAACCAGATTTACCAGACCATTGCAGATGCACTTGGAGTTGAACTAAAGGCATACCACGTTGCATCTGATTACTTGAGTGCAGTTGGAGACAAGCTGGGCTTTGACTTTGAAGGAAGCCTTACCGGAGACAAATCCGTTTCTGTGGTATTTGACAACTCAAAGCTAAAGCGGCTTGTTCCTCAAATGAAGACGACAGTTCCCTTTAATGAAGGGGTAAGGATTTCACTGGACTACGTTCTTTCCCACCCGGAATGCCAGGTGGAAGACCCAGAATTTGACGCATGGTGTGACAGGGTGATTGCCGCACTGGAAGAAAGCAAAAGGAGTATTTAATGGATAAAATAAAGTGGGGAATTCTTGGTACCGCAAACATTGCCCGCTGGGCTACAATCCCCGGGATAAAGCTTGCATCAAACGCGGAACTTTATGCGATTGCAGGACGCTCATTGGAAAAAGCAAAGAGCTTTGCAGAGGAATACGGCTTTGAAAAATACTACGGGAGCTACGAGGAACTTTTGAATGACAAGGATGTTCAGGCCGTCTACATTCCCCTTCCTAACGGCCTGCACAAAAAATGGGTCATTGAAGCACTAAGGGCAAAGAAAAACGTTCTCTGCGAAAAACCGCTTGCACTGAATGCAACTGACGCGGAGGAAATGTTCACTGCAGCAAAGGAAAATGATGTGAACTTGATGGAAGCATACGCCTATCTTCACAGTCCCTACATGCAAAGCCTTAAAGAGGACGTAAAAAGCGGAATCATCGGTACGGTTGATTTTATAGACACGGCATTCGTAACGCAGGGCTATACAGAAGACATCAGACTTTACAAGGAGTTGGGAGGGGGTGCCTTCTACGACCTTGGCTGCTATTGCTCCACGATGATTCTTTCCCTCATTGATTCAGAACTTGCTAGCGTTAAGGCTGCAGCAGAGTTTACGGATAAAGGCGTTGACCAAATGACGACCGGATTTGTCCGCTTTGCAAACGGAGCCAGGGCTTCATTTAACGTTGGAATGATCTTCGGCCAGGAAAGCAACTCCCGCTTTGACAGGCTCTATATCCACGGCAGCAAGGGCTGCATAAAGTCCGACGTTGAATACAACCAGGAAGGCGACTTGTCCTACACTATTTACACCGCAGGAAAGTCCATAGTGAGGAAAATAAAGACACCGCAAAACTACTCTCTCGAAATTGAGCAACTTGGAAAATGCATTCTTTCAGGAGAGAAGCCTTTTGTGACTCCAGAATTTTCAATCAAAAATGCGCGTTTCATGGATGCGGTCTTTAAGGAAATAGGCTACTAATATTTACCAGGGGTTAACTATGTCAAATGAAGCAAAAAGCAAAAAGGAATTGGTCAAGAGAATATGCATGTCTTTTTTTGGAGTGATTGTATGTGCCATAAGCGTCGGCATTTTTAAAATCGCTGCGCTTGGCGTTGACCCCTTCCAGTCTTTTATGGCAGGTTTGGATTCCCTGATTCCCCTGGACTTTGGTCTTCTTTACATAATCGTAAATGCACTTCTGCTCATTTTTGCCCTAGTCTTTGACAGGCACTACATAGGAATTGCCACATTCATCAACCTCTTTCTGCTGGGCTACATAACCCAATTCACCTACCAGTTTTTGCAGACAGTAATTGTAAACCCGTCTCTTTTGATTCGCTTCGCATGTCTTGTCATCGGCATCGTAATAATTTGCTTTGGCTCAGCCTTTTACATGACGGCTGACCTTGGTGTGTCAACATACGATGCGGTTGCCCTGATAATCTGCAACACATGGAAAAAGGGAAAGTTCCAGTATGTAAGAATCATCACCGACATCATCTGCGTTTTTCTGGGCGTTGTTCTTTTTATCCTTGCAGGCGGAAAACTTTCTGAAGTTCCGACTATTGCAGGAATTGGAACAATCATCACGGCATTTTTCATGGGTCCGCTGATTGAATTCTTTAATGTCCATGTAGCGCGTCCCATTTTGAAAAACAAATAATCTTGCGGTATAGTGAATCAGGAGCTTTTATGAAGGAATACACGGCAGAAGTTTTTTCAAAAGAAAAATATTCTCTTGGAGAGTCTCCATTTTATGACTCACGCACAAAAACAATAAGCTGGGTGGACATTCCAAAGGGAATTGTCTATACGCAGACAATTGACGGGAAAAAAGATTCCTTCTGTTTAGGACAGGCAATAGGTTCTGCAATTCCAGCAGAAAAAGAAGGAAGCTATATACTTGCCGCAACGGATGGACTTTATCTTTTGGAAAAGAAAAATGCCACAATCATAAAAAGCCTAAAAGAATTTTATGCCCCCTACCAAAGGTCAAACGATGCAAAGGCAGATTCACTTGGCCGCCTGTGGTTTGGTTCTTCTGTTGATGACGACATTCACGAGGCTAGCGGAAACCTCTTTTTTCTTGACGGAAGAAATGTTATCTGTAAAGAAGCCAACACAAAGATTTCCAACGGACTTGCCTGGAGCAGTGACAATAAAAAATTTTATTTCTCGGACACGCTGCAGCACGCAGTTTTTTCCTATGACTTTGATTTGGCCAGTGCAGAAATTTCAAACAAAAAAATTCTCTTTACCCCTACTGAAGGAAAAGGCCTTACAGACGGAATGTGCATAGACAGCGACGACAATCTTTGGGTTGCCTTTTGGGGCGGAAGCAGAATAGAAAAAAGAAGCGGAAAAGACGGCTCACTCTTGGCAACAGTGCATGTAGACGCAAAGCATGTAACCTCTTGCTGCTTTATAGGAGAGGAACTGGACACACTTTTTATTACAACATCAGGAAAAGATTTAACCGGTGAACATGACGGCTGCCTTTTTACCTGCAAACTTGAAGAGCGGGGAAAGGAATGCGACTACGTAAAGCTTCCTTAAAACCCCTTACTGCATCTGTAAAAAAATCTGCAAGTATGTTATAATTACCGTATGGTTTTAAATATACTTGGACAGATAATTGGTTTTGTAGGTTCATTGTGTCTTCTGCTTTTTGGAATGAACATGCTTTCCGACGGTATACAGAAAGGTGCCGGAAGCGGATTGCAGAAGCTGGTCTCCAAGATTACAAAGAACAGGTTCTTTGCCATCCTAACAGGAATTGGTGTTACCGCCTTGATTCAAAGCTCCGGTGCAACAACGGTTATGGTGGTAAGCTTTGTAAACGCGGAGATTCTTTCCCTTGAACAGGCGATTGGCGTAATCTTTGGTGCAAACATAGGTACAACCGTTACCGCATGGGTTGTTTCCATGTTCGGATTCAACTTCTCTGTTTCTGCCGCTGCCATTCCAATCTTTGGTTTTGGGTTCGTTTTAAAATACTTCAAGAAATACAAGATTCACAACTTTGCAGAATGCTTCATGGGTTTTGCCCTGCTCTTTATGGGACTGGGACTCTTAAAGGAAAGCCTCACTCTTGGCCCTGCCGCAACAAAAGTCCTAACAATGATTTCCGATCTTGGAATCTGGGGAATTGTGATTGGGGTTTTAATCGGTGCCACAGTAACAGCCCTAATTCATTCAAGTTCCGCAATGACGGCAATTGTCCTTACCATGGCCGCAAACGGTTCGCTCAGTTGGGCTCTTAGCGCGGCAATAGTTCTTGGAAGCAACATTGGCTCAACAATCGATGCAGTTATGTCCAGCTTTGGCGCAACCACAAATGCAAAGAGAACGGCTTTTGTTCATGTTGCATTCAACGTAACAGGAACACTGCTTGCCCTTATAGTATTCAAGCCCTTCCTGCTTCTTGTTGACCTAATCATACCTGGAGCACCGGCAGACAACATTACAACGCACATAGCAATGCTCCACACGATTTTTAACCTCTGCGCAACGCTGGTCTTCATTCCATTTACAAACCAAATTGCAAGGCTTGCAAAAAAACTCGTTCCCGAATCGCAAAAGGAAAAGGACGAGCATTACCACATGCCGGCAATTCTTCCGCATTCAAGGATGAGTTCCGACCTCTATACCGTTCAGATTCATGTAGAAATTTCCAAGATGGCCGCCAAGGTAATGGAAATGTACGATGAAATTTTCTGCTGCTTTGCAAACAAGGATAAGGTTGAAGAGGCAAACGAAAACACCAACAGGCTGGAAAATTACATAGATGAAATGTGCCTTGCAATAAACGATTTCCTCCAGAAATGTTCAAGGCTTCCAAATGCAAACGCCAACGACAGGCTGCATTTTTCAAAGCTCATTCACATAACGGATTCCTTGGAAAACCTGAGCGACGAAACATGGTCAATCATGCACACGGTAAAAAAGTACATTGCCAACGAGGCCTACAGTCAAGACGACGAAAGGACAAAAGAGATTACGGATTACCTTGAATTGATAAGGGTTTTCTTTGAACAGGTCTGCATGTATTTTACCGTAGGCATTACAAAAGAGCAGAGGGATTCAGGTGAAGATTTTAGGGAGAAAAATGACGATATAAAGCACAACCTGAACCAAGCCAGCCGCAAGCGCATTGAAGCAGGAATTGAAGTGAACAAGGAACTGCTCTACGTAGACATAATCAGGAAAATAGAGCGCGCAGGATACAGCATCTGGTCAATAACCCAATCGATGTAGCAGAAAAAGTCACAGGGGTAAAAATGGAAGCAAAGAATTCAAAGCTAGAATATTTTGACATAAAAAACCTTCCGCTTGTAGTAGACGTTGTTGCGCCACTTTGGAGCCCGCCAATAGGAGACAAAGAATTTAAGCGCTTCAACGTTGAGTACATTGTAAGGATGAACATGTTTGACAACGACTTGAATTATCAGCTTGTTGATGCAGACGACGAGACTCTTCTTTCCTCCGCATTCCTGGCAAAAAAAGAAGATGCAAGCAAGGCCGAAGAGTGGTTTGCTGAAGCGTCAAAAAAATATCCCGACAATTTAAAAATCGCATCAAAGATGAGCCACGATTACATTGAACTTATGGACAAACGGACTTTTACCCTGATGAATGATGACGACATAAAGCTTTCTCTTTTTGTAAGCAGAAAACCCGGCTGCGGTTCACTTATCATAGACAGGCTTTTACCCATGCTTCACAAGGAAGGATTTAAAAACCTTTACCTTTATACCGACTGCGACTGCAACTGGCAATGGTATGCAAAGCGGGGTTACACACTTGTTCAGGAAGACATCTACAAACCCTTTAGCGATGAGCACGAAAACTACAAGACATATATTTTCAAAAAAGAAATTCAAGGATAACAATAAAAAGGTACAGTTATGAGATTAAGAACTTTTTTACAGGATGATTTCCAGACAATCAAAAATTGGATTACAGATGAACGGACACACGCTATGTGGTGCGCAAACCTTATAAAATTCCCCTTGGAAAAAGAAAACTTTTTTAGCGTAATAAAGGATTTCGGCAGCAGGTTCGGTGACTCTCCCTTTCTGGTAACAGAAGACAACGGAAATGCAGTAGGTTTCTTCTTTTATTCACTGAACCTTGAAACAAACGAAGGAATGCTAAAATTTGTAATGGTAAATCCAGCAATGCGGGGAAAAGGCATTGGCGCAAAAGTTCTTTCTCTGGCAGCAAAATACGCATTTGACCTTACAAAGGCAGGCTCCCTCCAGCTGAACGTTTTTCCAGAAAACATTCCGGCTGTAAAATGCTACAAGCGTGCAGGCTTCATTGAGCGCAGCACCACTCCAGAGGCATTCTTCTTTAAAGATGAAAAATGGGGACGCTGCAATATGGTCAAAGTAAAAGAGGAAGTGAAAATTTGAAAAAACTAATATCTCTTTTTCTTCTTTGCATTATTTTTCTAACATCTCTTTGCGCCCAGGAATCAGAAGGCAAAAAAAATATTGTATCTATTTTTGACGCAGGCGGACTTTGCTTTGACGTAAATTTTACAAAACCAATTGTAGCAGAAAATCTTGACAAGGCTTACAATGGGCTTTCGTTACAAGCAGGATTTTTTTCTTCTTTCTACGGAGTAAAACTAGCCCTTGACTGGCAGTACATCAATGACACAAACTATTTGCCACTTGAGCTTGCTTTTAACCTTCATTTGCCTATATCATTTTTTAACGGAGCATTCCATTTTGACCCTTATGCCGGCATAGGTATAAATGAATGCTTGTGGAACGACAATCCCATATACGGCTTTTCGTGGACGGGTGGCCTAAGGATTTTAATTCCCGGCTTAATTCTGGGAGTAAATGCATTTTACAAACATTCCTATTATTTTCCAATAAGAAAAACAGACAGCAAGGTAGACGTAGGGAAAATTGGAATAGGTGCAACATTATTTATTGATAGCAGTGGGTTTTAGTATATGAAAAAAAACAGCAAGAATTTTTTATTGGCTTTAATTATTTTAATGATGGCTCAGATGCTTTTTGCAGGAGAAATGAGAAGTGATGACCCTTCTAAAAAAGATGTCAGAATAAAAAAGACAGAAGAAGTTTGCAAAATATATAGAAACCTAAATAGAAATGTTACAAAGGAAAGTGTCTTAAAATTTAAGGACTATCTTTCCGATGAATTTGCCAAGAGCATTACGAAGGCCCAATACAACAACATCATAAAAATGTTTTCCTTGGATAATTCCCCAATTGATGAAAGTTCATCCCTTGAAGAAAAGAAAGTTATTCTTTCATATTATCTTCTTGAAAAATACATGCCAAGAGATTTTAATTCTATATGGACAAAAAGTTCCCTTTCTGAAGGTAACGGCACCACCCCGCCCAGAACCGGAATTACAGATATGCAAGATGCAAATAACTTTTTCATAAGCTGGAAAAAAGAGAACGACGACTGGTACATTTTGGGGATGGAATATGACGAAGACTCTCCTTTGCACATAAGGGAAAAGAAATATGATTTTAACAAAGACAAAGCAGCGAATGTTTTTATTGCTCAAAGGCACGAAGAACTTTTTCTATTGTGCGCAACCTTCCCTCTTCCACTTACCAAAGAAAATTTTGAACGTTACTATCCCGGCGGATATTTAAGATTTAGGGATGGACGGAATATTTATTTTACTGCAGGATGTAGCTGGCAGTTAACAGACATTGCGAATTATTTCTTTTTTGACGCAGGAGTAGAAGGCCGCTTTAACATTTTCTTTGGCGAGCATTTTTCCATATCCCCAGAATTAGCCGCACTCGGAAAATTGAATCTGGTTACAAGCGACCCTTCAGCAGGCATAGCAGGAGAAGGCAGTCTAACCTTTCACTTTATAAACAATTCCGGATGTGACTCGCTTGCAATAAAAACTTTTTATCAGCATTCCTTTATTTTTCCATTCAGAAAAGAGTCTGACCGCTTTGACATAGGAACAATTGGAGTGGGTTTCTATATTAATTTTTGACGATATTTTTTAACAGAAGATTCCCGGGTCGTGG
>JAILHV010000099.1 GCA_024695625.1 Treponema sp. | reverse complement strand
ACATTTTCTATATCGTACCGGTTCAGGTAACGAACACCGGTAACACCACCAATTCCCAAAAAACCGCTTATTTCGGAATAAATCCGCGCCGCTTCGTTTGCAAAGCCGGCCTTTCTTTCTACGTAGATACGAACCATGGGTGTATTATAGAAGAATTTTGGTCTTTATGCAACAAAGCGAATATTTGCTGAATTTTTTTGCGGCAGTTTTTTTTGCCATTATTTAAACTTTTGTTTGACAATTTATACTATCCGGCTTATACTTAAATTAATTAAATATTTTATAAAAATATTTAACACTTGTTAAAACTAAGGAGGACAGTTATGGCTAAATTGTCAAAACTTCTTGTTGCATCAGTTGCTCTTGCTCTTGTTGTTGGTCTTGCTTCTTGTAGTAAGACAGAAAAGAAATCTGATTCTTCATCAGGTGAAACAAAGCTCACCTTTTGGACATTCCAGAATGCTCATGCGGAATTCATGCAGGATGCTGCAAAAGCATGGAACGCGCAGAATCCAAACGAACAGATTGATCTTTCTGTAGAGGTTCTCGGTTATGATGAAATGCACAATAAGCTTTTGATTGCACTTCAGTCAGGCACTGGTGCCCCGGATATTTCTGACATTGAAATTGGTAAATTTGCCAACTATTTAAAAGGAAAGAATCCGCCGCTCGTAAAACTGAATGATTTGCTTGATATGGACCATCTTATCAAGGGGCGTTTCAATCCATATACAAAGGATGGAAACATTTACGGTGTGGACTATCATGTAGGTGCAGCAGTCATTTACTATAACAAGGAAATTCTTGATGCTGCGGGCGTAAGCGCAGATGATATTGTTAGCTGGGACGATTTCTACAACATAGGAAAAATTGTTGTTGAAAAAACTGGAAAGCCAATGACGACGGTGGAATCTACAGAACACTGGTCTTTCTATCCGCTTATTGTTCAGCAGGGTGGCGACTTCCTTGACAAAAATGGCAACGGCGTTCTTGACAGCGAAATCAATATAAAGACCCTTGAATTTATTAAGAAGTTGGTAGATGATGGTATAGCGCAGATTGCACCAGCTGGTTTCCATCACTCAGAAGAATACTGGTCGTTCATGAACAATTCTGGCGCAGCCAGCCTTTGGATGCCTTTGTGGTACATGAACCGCTTTACTGATTATATGCCAAAACTTAGCGGAAAGATTATTGTTCGTCCGCTCCCTGTATGGAAGCAGGGTGGAGCCCGCTCTGCCGGTATGGGTGGAACTGGTACTGCAATTCCGTCTCAGGGAAAGCATACAGACCTTGCGTCCCGTTTTATGGTTTATGCAAAAGCATCTAAAGAAGGTTCTATAAAGACTTGGACATTGCTGGGCTTTGACCCAATCCGTTGGGATGCATGGACAGATCCTGCAATGAAGACTCCTAACAAGTTTACGGAATACTTTGGAGACGGTGTTTTTGACATGCTTGTTGATATCAAGGATGAAATTCTTGGTACAAACGGCGGTGACAAGTTCCCTGAAGCACAGAGTCTTGTTCAGAAGAATGTTATGTTCAAGGTGCTTGGCGAAAACTCGGCAAATCCAAGAGATGCCCTTGTGGAAGCAAACAAAGTCTTGAACAGTAAGTAATTCATGATAAGCCTCGTTTGCAAAAAATGTAAAGGAGGCTTATACCGCCTGCTGCGGACTGAATTTTTTACGGTTCAGTCCGTTTGTATAAGGGGATGCCTTATGAAAAGAAGAAAAGCAAAATCACTTTCCCAGGTGCTTGTTAACCAAAAAACTGCGCCGTGGATATTTATTTCACCTTTTATAATATCTTTTCTGATATTTATACTTTACCCGCTTATCAATACCTTTGTCATGAGTTTTCAGGATATAGCAGGCTTTGATGATGTTACTTTTGTCGGGTTAAAAAACTATAAGAACCTGAAAAATGAGCAGTTTTTTCATGCGCTTCAGAACAGTACCATCTATACGGTTTTGACAATTATTATTTTAATTCCTCTTCCTATGGTTCTTGCGGTACTGATAAATTCAAAGACAACACGATTCAAAAATGTGTTTAAATCAGCATACTTTCTTCCGGCGCTGACTTCGGTTGTCGTTGCCGGATTGTTTTTCCGTTATGTTTTTAGCGAACAGGAAACTGCTTTTGTTAATTCTGTTTTACAGAAAATAGGCATGACCCCTAAAAAATGGTTGTTCCAAAGAGCAACAACAATGTTTGTTCTTGTTCTTTTCTGTACGTGGAAATGGGTTGGCGTGAACATGATTTATTTCCTTTCGGGTCTAAACGCTATTCCCCAAGAGCAATACGAAGCGGCAGACATAGACGGTGTGAATACATGACAAAAATTCTGGTACGTTACTGTTCCCAATTTAAAAAATGTAGCGGTCTATGTAATTACAATAAGCGTCTACGGTGGGTTTGCAATGTTTGGCGAGACATACACCATGTTCGGTTCTGCGGCATCACCAGGAGATATAGGCTTGACTATGGTTTCTTACATTTATCTTGAAGGCTTCAATTACGCCAGACTCGGAATGGGCTCTGCAATAGGTGTTGCATTGTTTGTAATTATCATGGTTGTGAATATTATACAGCTTTGTGCAACAGGAACTTTTAAAAAGGAGAAAAATTAGTATGGAAATATTCAAGAAAACCCTCAAATATTTTTTTCTGCTTGCCATTTTTCTTTTTTGTATTATGCCCTTTGTTTTTATGCTGCTTTCATCGCTGCGTCCAGGCTCACAGATGGTGCAAAACGGTCTTACCTTGGATTTTAATCCAAAAACAATGAGTCTGCATAATTTTAAGGCTTTGTTTGAATATAATGACGGAATGTTCTTTCTTTGGTTCAAAAATAGTGTTGTGCTGACAGTATTACAAACAGGACTTTCGCTTTTGTTTTGCGCAATGGTTGGCTACGGCCTTGGTGTGTATAATTTTAGGGGACGCAATATCATTTTTATTATTGTTCTTGCGGTTATGATGATTCCCACAGAAGTCCTCATACTTCCTCTGTTCAAATTGATTGTAAAGATGAAATTCATCAACACTAAGGCGGGCGTTATACTTCCTTTTGTTGTATCTCCTTTTGCGGTTTTCTACTTCCGCCAGTATTGTCTTGGCCTGCCGTTAGACCTTATTGATTCGGCGCGCATAGACGGCTGTAATGAGATAAGCATTTTTTTTAAGATTATGTGTCCTATTATGCTTCCTGCATTTGCGGCCATAATGATATTGCAGGCCATGGGCAGCTGGAACAGTTTTGTCTGGCCCCTGATAGCACTCAGGTCCAATGAAAACATGACTTTGCCAATAGGATTAAACGCGCTTTTAACACCGTATGGAAACAATTATGACGTTCTCCTTGCGGGCGCGGTATTCTCCGTAATTCCTATTATAATTCTATTTTTGATAAATCAAAGAGCATTCATAACAGGTTTAACTGTAGGGAGCGTAAAAGGATAATCATGAGCAACATTTCAATTATTATTGAGAAGAATTTTAAAATAGCGGATACTGATGACCGCCTTTTTAGTTCATTTATTGAACACCTTGGCCGTGCAGTTTATTCAGGAATTTATGAACCCGGTCATCCTGAAGCTGATGAGCAGGGCTTTAGGAAAGACGTAATCAATCTGGTTAGGGAACTGAACGTATCCCTTGTCCGATACCCCGGCGGCAATTTTCTTTCCGGCTACAAGTGGACGGACGGAATAGGCCCAAAGGAGCTTCGCCCCAAACGCCTTGATTTGGCATGGAAGACAATTGAGTCAAACCAGTTTGGAATAGATGAATTCTACGACTGGTCACAAAAAGCCGGAACCGGAATAATGGGAGCAGTTAATATGGGAACAGGAAGTCCAAAGGACGCGGGTGAGCTTTTGGAATACTGCAACTTTCCCGGTGGAACTGCGTGGAGCGATTTGCGTAAGAAAAATGGCCACGAAAAGCCCTATGGCATAAAGACATGGTGCATTGGAAACGAGATGGACGGTCCCTGGCAGATTTGCCATCTTGATGCAGTTGACTACGGCAAAAAGGCACGCGAGACTGCAAAAATAATGAAGTGGATAGACGATTCCCTGGAGCTTGTTGCCTGTGGAAGTGCCACAACATTGCTGCCTACATATCCTGAATGGGACAGAATCGTTCTTGAGCATACCTATGAGCATGTTGATTACCTCTCCCTTCACCGCTACTACGAAAATCTTGGCAATGATGACGACTTCCTTGCTTCTTTTGTGGAGATGGATTCCTTTATTCACAGCGTAACGGCAACCGCAGACTACGTAAAGGCTCTTAAGCGAAGCAAAAAAACAGTTAACCTTTCTTTTGACGAATGGAATGTTTGGTACCAGCAACAGCAAAAGCCCCACGGTTGGGAAGAAGTGCCGGCCCTTTTGGAAGACAGGTATTCCTTGCTGGATGCCCTGGTTTTTGGCGGGCTTGGGATTACGCTTTTGAACAACTGCGACCGCGTAAAGATTGCCTGCCTTGCCCAGCTTGTAAATGTGATTGCCCCTATTTTTACGATGAAAGGTGGTAAAGTCATACGGCAGACGATTTTCTGGCCCTTTAAGCAGCTTTCTGAGTTTGGCAGGGGGACTGTTCTAAGGCCGGTCGTTAATGCACCAAAAATAGAGACTTGCTACGGGGACACTCCGGTTTTGGCAACAGCCGTAGTTCTTGCTGAAGAAAAGCAGGAAGTAACTGTTTTCTGCCTTAACATAGATAAAAAGCAGAGCCATGAATTGCAGCTTGAATTGCATGAACTTCCGCCCATGACTATGACAGAGCATATAGTGCTGAGCGGAAATAACCTTGATGAAAAAAATACTTTTGAAAACCCAGATGCCGTTGTTCCACATAAAGTTCCGCCGGTTAATGGCGAGAACGGAAAGTTCAGCATAAAAATAGATGCACTTTCATGGAACGTCCTGCGCTTTAAGTATTAGTTTTGTAATCCTGAACCGATAACCATCCTCCGTTACGGTTCAGGATTTATTTTCATCTTCTACAAATAGGGCACGAACTTTTATGTCCTGGTTGTAATTGCCAAAACCCTTGCCGAATATGGTACAGCCGCCAATATTTGTTGCGGTTTCTGGAACGCTGATTTTTAACGTTATGGAGTCTTCTGGCTTCAGATTTAAATTGTCTATAGTAACATCAGATATTTTTCCGCCGTCAATAAATGTTCCTCGTTCGTTTATGACAAGCAGCTTTAAGAGTCCGTATGAATTCCATTGTGAGTCCCACCAGTCAGGTGTAAAGAGGCCTCTTGTTCCTCCAAAATCCCCAGGACTTGTCCAATAGCCAATATGAGTTCCGCTTATGGAAAAATAAATGTCGCTAGGCCAGTTGTCACAGATGCCTGGAGCTTCTGAACTTATTTCAAAGGAAAGCTGAAGTTCTTTGAGGGTTTGATTGTGCTCAAGATAATTTGGAATGCGGTATTCAACGAATCCCTTGGTAAACCATAAGATACCTGCGTCTCTGACTTCCGGATCATCGAAATATTTTGGGGAATCCACCTCGCCAATAACCTTTGTGGTGCTTGCAATTCCGCACGTTGGATACACTTTATATTGAATAAAGTTTCCGACTGGAATTTCTACTTCGTACATTTTTGTCTTGTCGTTTGCAGAAAGAATGTCTATAACAAACTGATAGTCTTTTATGGTGCATTTTTTTTGTGAACCGCGTATTCCGGGGGAATATGTTAATTCAACAAGATTGGATTCCTCTAGTATTTTTATGTGATGCGTTACTGCACCATTTGTTATGTGGCAGGCTTCGGCCAGTTCATTTAAATTAATGTTACGTTTACTTGCAATAAGTCTGAGCATCTGTAATCTGGTGGGAGAAATTAATGCTTTGCAAAGGCTTTCTATTTCTGTTTCTGTTCTAAGTGTTCTCATTTTATTTATTATAGTAGATATTAAACTTTTTTGTAAAGTGTTAAAAGTATTCGCTATTTTATCACTATAGACAAAAAGTGACACTTTTGCCTTTTACAAGTGTTCTATTATATAAGAGGTTATTATGAAAAAGATAATTATATCTATGCTTTGTGCTTTATTTTGTATTGGCGGATTGTATGCGGAAAAAATACGCTTTACGGTTGGCGGTTCTGAAGGCCGCTACAACCAGATAAAGGTTGTAAACCAGACAAAGGCTAGTAACTTTGACTGCATTGCATATTTTTTGGACAAAGACGGCGAAAAATATATTGCTCGTGAACCGCTTGGAGCTTTTCATCTGGATAAAACCGGAAGCAGAGACACTTGCACCAATATCAAGCTAATAACTCAGGGGGAGCACATAGGAATTCTTGTTCCTGATGAAGTTGGCCCTGTCTCTTACGTTGTGTCTTACAAGGACTACCCCCTCTTTGACATAATTGAAATTACGCTTCTTGACGGAGAAAGTCCTTTGGGCAAAGAATTCTAGGCTTAGGAAGCATTAGCTAAGTTTTTTCCCGTTGCCTTAGAATTGTACAGGCTTTAATTGCAGACGAAAAATCGTCTTTGCTAACTCCAGATGCCCAGAGATCTGGAAGGACAACTTGCTTGTAGGCTTCTTGGGCAGGTTTTGAAAACTCACCAAAAATAACGAAGGTTCGGGCGTAGTCAAAGATGGCAGGGGCAATGCGTGCGTTCATCCAGTCAATGATTTTGTAGCCGGATCCGTCGTGGAGAAGCATTATGTTAAGAAAGTGCAGGTCCAGGTGGCAGATGCATTCCTTCATCCTGCCGGACAGCTCTTCTATTATGGAAAGAACTTTCTCCTTGTCTTGGCCGCTCAAAACCTGTGCCGCAAAGTCGTAAAGGCGGGGAATTTTTAGGCCGTCTTTATTTGCCGAATGAACAAATTTATTCGCTTCTGCAAGAAGTTTGTAATAGTTTATAATTTCTGATTCCTTTTCTGGAGAATTTTGCTTAATGCATTCATTTATTTTTGCTTCCAGAGTGTCGCCTTTAACCAAGTCCATTTTTATGATGTGGCTGTCGTCTGTGTCATAGTACTTTATTGGGCAAAGGCCAGCCTTGTTTACTTCTTGCTGCTGATGTTTTTCGAACAAAATCCATTCAGCGGGGTAAGAGGAATTGTACACTTTGTATGCAAAGTTCTGGTAAAGAAAAACCTTGGCCTGGGCACCGTGGCCGATTATTTTTTCACTTCCATCGAATGTCATTGTATGTCTCCTCTTTTATTGTCCCACCATGCATCAAGTATGGTCTTTTGTACAAAGTTGATTTTGTTTTCGCTATCAAAATAAAAGACTTGCTTTTCTTTTGCCGTAAAGACCGGATACCATTTTCCGCCGATTCCCTCGGTAATATAATCCTGTTCAGCGTCTATCTGCTCTTGCAAATTTGGAAGATGGGAACTTGCCAAATCCCAGATTTCTTTTGTTGGCCTGTTGTAATTTGTTGTTATCATAACAAGGGGTGTGTCGCCTTCTTCTATAGACATTTCTGTTATTGAAATTTTTGGATATATATTTTCGTTAATCATCTGGGTAAGGTAAATTGTAAAATTAAACCAGCTTTTAAATGATTCCAGTTCTTCTCCAGACATAATGGCAGATGCGCGGCTTAAAATTTCTTCTTCAACTTTATTGAAAAGTTCGTTATTGTCGATGTGCCATTCTATGTCTCCACCGTAGAGAACATAGTCAAAAAAGGCAAAGTATTCATTTACCATGTCGCTTTTTGAAACAGGCTCGATGACAAGGTTCTTTTTGGGGATTGGGCTGCGGTTGTATTTTTTTGGCGAATCAGTATTAAGTTCACCTCCAAAAAAATAAACAGTAAAAGTGCTCTTGCTGTTTGCTTTTGCGGTAAAGACTCTTAGCTTGCACTTACTGTCCGAATAGCCCATAAGCTCTTCGCTTACAATGAGGCCGGCCTTAAAGTCTTGGGGAAAATGCGCTTTTAGTTTGAACTGAAGGTCTTTATCGCTATTGTTTTGAATTACAAGCGTTTCTTTGTCTATCCAAAATTTCTTGCCCGTATCTTTTTGGTCAAGCAGTTCGTCTTGGAAAGATTTTTTTTCTATGTATTCAAGGGCGGGTTTTGCCTTGTCTTTTGGCGATGCAAAACAGGCACTTAGAGAAATTATGGTGCTAATAAAAATGGAGGTTTGGAGAAAAATCTTTTTCATATTCATGTATAAAGAATAGCATGTTTTATGCAGAAAAAAAAGATGTCCCATAGCATGGATTATTTTTCGCTTCCGTCGAATGTCATTGTGTTTTATCTCCAAAATTATTTCGTTCTTTTATTTCTTGTTTTAACTTTTCAAAATGCTCATCATCTTTTCTTGACCAAAAAAGTTCAACAATAAAAGACACAAGAAAACCAAGAATAATTGCCGCAAGTAGCAAGATAAAGGCGATTGACCTGTCATTTGGAAATTGTACGCCGATTTTTTCCAATAAGAGCGCAAGCCCGCTGATTGATAAATAAAGGAAATATATAAAAATTAGACCGCCTGTTGTTTCTAGATGCTTGTCTTTACGGTTTAGAAAAAATTCCGTGAGTTTAAGAAATGGTGCAATTACAAAGCCCCAACCAAACCAGTAGATAAAAGTATTTATGCCAATATTTTTTGATAGCATTCCTTTTTTGTAGGTAACAAGTAAAATTGTTCCAAGTATGAATGAGTTAATAATGCTGCCAATTGCAATCAATAAGTTTTTTGCAGTCAGTTTTTTCATTTTTTAATACCTTCTATAAAGGCCCGTAGCGCGGATTTGAGATGAGCTGCCGTAAGCTAAAAGCTGGAGGCACAGTGGAAGATGGCAGCTCGCTCCAGAAAAGAATTTAAAATTTGTATTCCCAGTAAAGTGGAATGCTCCAACCAAGATTCCAGTCTTCGGCTGTGGTCTGCCTGCGTTCAAATTGGGCACCGGCGCTAATTGTGTTTTTGCCAAAGTAGAACATGAGACGGGGGTAGAATACGTATGTTGTGCGCGAAAGGTCGGAGTCTTTTGTGTTGACTCCTGCGTAGTAGAAGAATTGTGGGCGCAAGCTTATGTGGGACGTTACCGGGATTAAAAGCTGGGTTCCTGCGTAGAGGGGGACGTAATCACCTTCCATTGAATGGCCTGCTTCTCCTTCCAGCGTGAATGATGCAAAGTCAAAGTTTATCTTAAAGTTTAATGAGGCAAATTTTGCCTTGCCGATTTGCTTGTAGTTTTCTACGTTTTTGAATGTTGAATTTGCGGTATAGGGTTCTGAATTCCATGAATATGATGCGAATGCGGAGATTTTTTTAAGCGGGGAGTCCCCGTTTTTTTTGGAGTAGAAAAGCGAAACTGCGGAACTCAGGTCTTTTTTGGAAAATTCCTTGGGGTCTTCGTCTGCGGCTGACTGGTAGAAGAGGGTTGCGCCAAAGTTGAGTGGAATGTCAAAGAGGGGGGCAAAGTCGTAGCCTGCAAATCCGTTGATGGCAAAATTGTCTTCAAATTCTTTGTAGGATTCTTCTACCGGGATTGCGACGCCTGCGTTAAAGCCTGACTTTTTAGCCTTTATGCCAACGCCTGTTTTTCCCCAGCGTGTGGAGCCTGTGTAGAATTCGTTAAGGTCAAAGTAGCCGCCGCTAAGATAATAGGAATAAAGCTTTCCCATGCCAAGTTCCAGGTCTTCTGTTTTGAAGGGGCGGATTTTTATGTAGGCCCTTTTTACGTCCAGTTTTTGTGCGTTTTCGTCCTGCTCGGATGCGGAGTGCAGACGGTAGTAGATTTTTCCACCGGCCGTCATTATATCGTTGGAGAGTTCGCCGTTAAAGAGGAGGTAGGCACCGCCAAATTCTTTTTTGGCATCTTCTTGGGCTTCTTTTTGCAGGGGTGTTGTTCCCGCGGTGATTATTGTTTTTCCTGTGGGTTGGGAAAAGAGGTGATTCTGCAGGAGGAATGCAGCACAAAGAACTAATAGTTTTGCGGATAGATTTGGTTTTTTCATGCCCAAATATTAGCAGAAAAGTAAGTGTTACCGCAAGCAAATGATTTTTAAAAAAATACCCCGGAGCAGCTGGTTTTTGCTGTTGTCTCCGGGGGTTGGCTAGTCTTGGTTAGAAAAGCTTATTTTGTTGTTTTTTTAGCGGCCGGCTTTTTTGCTGCGGTTTTCTTTGCTTTGGCTACTGTTGCCTTTGCGGTTGCTGTTTTTTTTGCAGCTGTTGCTTTTGTTGCCTTGGCAGCTGATTTTGTTGTTTTTGCGGCAGTTTTCTTTGCGGTGCTTACCTTCTTTTCTGCGGCGGCTTTTGCTGTCTTTGCAGTTTTTACTGCTGCTTTCTTTGCTGTGGCTGCGGTTTTTACTGCTGTCTTCTTAGCTTTTGTTGCTTTTGCAGCTGTTGTTTTTGCGGCCTTGGTAGCAGTTTTCTTTGCGGCAGTTTTTGCTGTCTTTGCAGTCTTCTTTGCCGTGGACTTTGCTTCCTTTACAGCCTTTTCTGCTGTCTTTTTTGCAGTTGTGGCCTTCTTCGTTACGACTTTCTTTGCGGCTGTAGCTTTCTTTTCTGCCGTTTTTGCAGCTTTCTTTACAGTGGCCTTTGCTTCTTTTGCGGTTGAACCCTTCTTTCTGCCCCTTGTGCTCTTTGGGGTTACAGCCTTTTCGATGGATTCAAAAGCTTCTGTTTCGCTTATAGGATCTGGCTGCGGCTCCTTGTCTTCGTCAAATACGTCAACAATCTTGAGTGCTTCGGCAAACTTGTCTTCTCCCCTCGGTTTGTCGGAAGCAAATTCTGCTGAAGTGTGTGTCGCAAAATTCATGTCAGCCTGTATGTCGTATGAATCTGCATCGCTTGAAGAGCTGGCACCGTCTACCACCGTGGAATTTGGGTCGGCGATGGTTGCATCGTCTGCAATCGTTGCATCATCTTCTGCTACTGTCTGTGCGCTTTCCTGCACCTGTGTTTCTTCTGCAGCCTTCTCTTCTGATGAGCCAAAAATCTTCTTTAAAAAACCTAAAGCCATTTTTTTCGCGTCTCCTTGTGTCGCAAGTTCCGGGTGAACCGGAGCTTTCCCGTCAAATTTTATCTTTACGCTTTGATAGCGCAATTTACATTCCAGTATGGTGGCCGCAATCACCGCATAGGCAAAGTAATGCAGCATACCATAAATCCCGGCAAAATAATTATATAACCCATGGAACAAAACCGCAAGTGCAAATGGGAGCCATAAGAGCGACTTGTCTGCAAGCTCCTGCCTGCGCTTTATGCAGTACACAAATAACCCGCTTAGTCCCGCGCAGAATGTATGCATTACCACAGCCGTAAAAAGCCTAAGTGTTATACTTCTATTTCCGTTTATCAAATAGATTAAAGTTTCAAGGCAGCCAAGAGTTAGTCCGCAAAGCACCGCATAAGAAAAAAAGGCGGAAAGCTTGGACTTCTTTGCAGGCAGTAAAAAAAGAAACGCCATCTTTGCCGATTCTTCTATGATGCCGTTTATTAGCAATCCCTTTATAAGCCTCCCCGACAAATTTTCGGAGACGGATGGATGCCATGTATGAATTATCAGCAATACAAGTTCAATGGGAAGAAGAGCCAACAATCCGCAAAGACAAGCCGCTGCTCCATGAACTTTATTGAAATCTTTCCCCAGCAGCAAAAAACAGATATACGCCGTAACGAGGGGTATAAAAGTCATTGCTATTGAAGCATAAATATTCATATTTATAGGATAATCCAATTTTGTAGATTTTGCAAGCGATATTTCTACTACTATTAACAGATATGACAATGTGCGGAATTTGCCCCATGAGTAGGCCTGTAAAAAAGTTGATGTTCTACCTATTTGTATGGTAGTATAACTTAATGCATGACTTTCACTGCAAGAAGGCCTATGACATGAAAAGCAGGATTCTGGCCGAAAGGGTCAAGTACCTCAAGGAAAGCGACAAGGGGGTAAGACATATGTGCAGAATAATGGAAGAATTTGCAAAAGAAGAAAGAAAAGAAGAAAGAGAAAAGAGAACTATTGAAATGGCAGCAAAGCTTCTAGAAAGCGGTGATATGACGGAAGAACGCATAAAAGAATTGTTTAAGCTCACAGAAAGGCAGATGAAGGCAATAAAGGAAAGAGTTGCAGTCTTGGCTTAATGTCACAAAGCCCTATAAGAAGCCATTGTGACACAAGTTCTTTGACATAAGAGTCCCCTGCCAGTCCCACATATGCCAATTTGCGGGAATAAAAAAATATGATGCGCAGATGGCCTAACAGGTTTTGAAAACTTCCTTTTGCAAATAAATGCACGGCAGGGATTGGAGGGGCGGCGTAGCCGTTGCCTTTAGGCAATGGAGCGTTAGCGGAACCCCGGAAAGCCCCTTAAAGATGGCCTACTTGCCATTTTTTTTGCTAGGACTTTACAAGGCCCTTCGAGAGCCTCAGGGACCGGACTTTGGGAGCCATCCGTGGCGCTATTGTTTTTTAAAAATGGCAAGCTTTTCTTTTAAGACGCAGAAGTTTTGCAGGAAAAAGTGCCGCAAGAAAGAAAAGAAAGAAAAAGGCAATGATTATTCCTGCGAAGTTTTTAGGCTTTCTATTGCAAAGTCAATCAGGTTGCGGGAGTCTTCCAGGCTTTGCTCTCCATATACGGAAATCTTAAAGAGGGCGCTTTCGATAAGGCTGAACAGAAGGGCATCTATTTCTTTTACCGGAAGGTTCCTTATGAGGCCTTTTTTTTGTCCGCGGAGTATTACCGTTGTAAGCAAATGTTCAAGGCGTATTACCCTGCGCTTAACCCTTTCCCTGGGGTTGCCTTCGCTTTTTTTTAGCTGCAGGAGGTAGTCCAGGAGTACGTGGAAAAGGCGGGCGTTTTTTTCGCATTCAGCGCAAATTAGGCTAAAGATTTTTTTTAGGCAGTCTATTTCGTTAAGGCTTTCGTCCGCCATTATCTTTAGTATGCTTTTTTCTATGCCGCCGGTAAGCTGCTTTATGCTCCACAGGAATATTTCGCGCTTGTTCTTAAAGTAGATGTAAAGCGTGGTTCTTGTGATTGCGCAACGGTCAGCTATTTTTTGGAAGGTTACGTCTTCGTAGCCTTCTTCTATAAAAAGTTCCAGCGACTTTTCGAGTATTTCTTTTTTTCTTTTTTCGTGTTCAACAAGGACAGCCATTTTTTTTCCTTATGCGTTGTAGACGTAAAGTGTTGTGTCCAGATTTCCAGCCTTTAAATTTTTCTGGTGGTCTGCATAGCGGCCTATGCATTTCTGGAAGCTTTTCTGGCTTGTGATTACGCCTATCTGCCAGCCGGGGAAGTCTGTAAAGAGGGAAGCCATGTCTTGGTAAAGGGTTTCTGCCTGTGACTGGTCTCCGAGTCTTTCGCCGTAGGGCGGGTTGCAGAGGATAAGGCCTGATTCAAAGGGGGCTTTTAAGTCTGCAAAGGAGCTTCTGATGAATTCTGGTCTTGGTATGCGGGAGTCGCTTCCGATAAGCTGCAAGGCCCTTCCAGCCGTAACGCATGCGTGTTCTGCATTCAGTGCGGAGCGTTGGACTGCATCACCGTCAATGTCGCTGCCTGTTATTCTGCATTCAACGTCTGTGCGGATTTTTGCGGCTTCTTCTTTTTTTATTTCAAGGACCCGGTTCTGGTCGTAAAAGGAAAGGTGTTCGTATGCAAAGTGCCTTCCAAGTCCTGGTGCAACATTGTGGGCGTAGAGTGCTGCTTCTATGGCTATTGTTCCGCTTCCGCAGAATGGGTCGTGGAGCGGGGTTTTTCTTCGCCACATAAGTTCCTGCAAAAGAACTGCGGCTGTTGTTTCGCGCAAGGGGGCTGTTCCGCCGTCTGTACGGTAGCCTCTTTTGTGCAGGGGGTCTCCGCTTGTGTCCAGCATTATGCGGACTATGTCTTCGTCTATGTAAACGCGTACGTCGCATTTTTCTCCGCTTTCTGGCATGGTTGTGATTCCCCAGACTTCGCCAAGCTTTTTGTAGATTGCCTTTTGAATCATGGACTG
>JAILHV010000077.1 GCA_024695625.1 Treponema sp. | reverse complement strand
GTGGTCAAACCCGGTAGACTGTAGGAAAAACGGTATTGCAAGGGCTTATTCAGATGATTATGAGCCGAACAACCAAGATAATGGCAATCGCTCTGGAAAGGATAACAGTGACACGGAAAAAGAACTTTACCTCCAGTATACCGGTCGCTATGTTTGGAACGATGCGTCAAATGGTACTGGTACTCAGGATAGGTGGAATGTACATTACTATATCGTAGAGTTTACTCCATACGAAAACCCGCTTGCTGGAATTTCAATACCAACGGATCCTGCGGTATACAAGGCAAACAGCCACGCAGAGCAGCACTACGAGTAATCACAGCCATTGTGTGTAAAAACTAATAACCCATACTTTGCCCGGCAGTACCTCCCACATCCCTGCCGGGCTTTTTTTGTCCACTTTTATTGCCTTTTTCAAGCAAATTCCAAACATTTGCAAATTCCGTTAATAGGTTCAATTTTGAGTTTGCAAATACATGTCATTCCGGGCTCGACCCGGAATCTGTGGAAGATAAATGCTGGGATTGCACAGATGCTGAATCAAGTTCAGCATGACGGTTCTTCGCCAGCATGACGATTCTACGTTTATGGTGACCGTGGTATAGCAGGCGTTGGTCGCAAGCTACGCTTGCTAACGAGTTACTTCGTAACTCGCGGGATAATACGCTAACATAATTCCATATTGGGGCGTTGCGGGGCTTAGCAAAGAGTTTGCCCCGCAGAAGGGGGTGTGCCGAAGACCTTGGGCTGAGGCCAGGGGGAAGGCTTTCCCCCCTTGTATAAATTAGAACTCCTTTAAGCGGTCTGGGCAGACTGCTTTTACCAAGGCGCGTGCCATTATTTTTGCAGGGTCAATTTTTGTGATGGGCATTCTAAGGCGGCCCATTGCCAGAGGAATTTCTGTGCAGCCCATGATGAAGGTGTCGTAGCCTTGGGCAAACATTTTTTCTGTTACGATGCGGAAGTTTTCTATGGCCTGGTTTTGGATGGGGTTTGAGTAGGCTTTGATTCCGTATTCGCGGCTGTAGATTGCGTTCCAGATGAGTTGCTTGTCAAGGTCGTCCGGCTCTACGATGAAGTGTTCCTGCTGGTCCTGGTCATTTTTTTGCGCATCAAAGAAGAGGTTGTAGACTTTGGAATAATAGGTTCCCTGGGTTGCGTAGAGTACGAGTTTTTTGGCGGGAATGTTTTCCTTTACCCACTTGTAGGTTTCTTCCACAATGTTCATCAGGGTAACATCAATTCCGTTTACTTCTATAAATCGCCTTACCTGGTTCATTATGATTGGGGAATGCGCCGTGTTGCAGGGAATTGCAATGTGGGTTGCGCCCATGTCGGCAAGTTTTTTTACGCAGTAGCTGATTCCTATGCAGGGGTTTTCCGTGTCCGGGTGCAGGATGTAGTATGAGCGGTCGGGAATTAGGCGCGATGCAGAAATCATCATTACATCGGGAAAGTCCTGGTCGCTTGAGGCATTTACGCTGTCAAAAACCTTTCGTTCCAAATCCAGTCCGGCATAGGGGCCCATTCCGCCTATTATGCCGATTGCTTTTTTACTTTTTGTCGAATGCATATACACCGTCCCAAACAGCTGGAGGATTCAACTTGAAATCTTCTGCCCTCTCCAATATTACCTGTGCTGCCTTGTCGTTTGCGTGCCGTCTTACTGCCGTCATATACTTGATGCAGTTGTCCCAGTCTCCGTCAAAGTAGAACTTGAGGCCGCGCTCGTAGGCACTGTAAATCTTTATGAGGCTCTGGTTGAGCTTGTTCTTTTCTGCTAGAAGCTCGTAGATAAAGAGGGGCTGGGTCTTGCCCTTTACCGTAATTTTGTCCAGCATGCGGAATTCAAAGTCGTCCTTTACAAGGTCGTGGGTGTTTGCGCTGATTATGATTTCCGTGCCGTAGTACTTGTTGATGCCTTCCAGGCGGCTTGCGAGGTTTACGTTGTCGCCAAGTACCGTGTAGTTGATGCGCTCGTCAGAACCCATGTTTCCTACAACAACTTCGCCGGTGTGGATTCCGAACCTTGTGCGGAATTTGGGTTTTCCTTCGCGTACCCACTGGTTGGAAAGGTTCAGGCCCTGCATCTGGCATGTGAGTGCTGCGCGGCAGGCGAGTGTTGCATGCGTCTTTACGTCCATTTCTATCGGTGCGCCCCAGAATGCCATGATTGAGTCGCCAATGTACTTGTCTATGGTTCCCCTGTTGCCGGTTATTGTGTGGGCAAAGATGGAGAAGTAGTCGTAGAGGCGGTTTACGAGTTCCTCAGGCGGTGTTTTTTCCGAGATGCCGGTAAAGTTTTCTATGTCGGAGAAGAGGAGGGTGAGAGTCTGCTTCTTTCCCCCTATTTCTGCGCTCTGGCTGTTTTTTACCAGCTGGGTAACGAGGTCTGCGGGAACGTATTTCTTAAAGCTTGCAAGTCCCTGCTTCATGCCCTGGAAGGAATCAACCATGTTGTCTATTTCCTTGATTCCTGAATTGATGTCTACTTCACCGTCATCGATATCAAGTTCCTTGATGTCGTTCATTTCCGTAGAAAGGATTTTGAGCGGCTTTGATATGAGCGAGGACACCAGTATGGATATGATGATTGCGATTATGATTACAATCAGCGAGATTATGAGGACCATGCGGTTGTTCTTGTAGACGATGCCCATTATGTCGTTGTCGGGGACAATCATTCCTACGTTGATGGAAAGCTCCTGGTCTAGGGGCATTGAGTCCACTTTGCAGAAATAGTTGTTTCCGTCCAGGCTGAATGAATAAATGCCGTTCGTGTTTACGCGGCCTGTGCTATTCTTGAATGCCTCTGCAATTACAGGGTCTGCATTGTCGTCCACCTTCTTCATGCTGTAGTTGTTGCTTCCGTCTGCTCCGGGGTATACGCTTAGCAGTACGTCCAGCGGGTCTTCCGCCCTGAGTGGCTTTGCTATGATCTGGTTGTCCTGATCGTAGATGAAGAGCTTTGAATTTTCCGTTGTGGAAATGCTGCCAAGGTAGAGGGAAAGGTCGCGGATTCCTATGTCGATGCAGGCAACGCCTTCTAGTCCACCGTCGTCATTGTAGACTGGGGCTGCACATGAGAAGCCTGGCATGTTGTCCGTTGCAAAGATGTAGACGTTTGTCCATACGGCTTTCTTTTGGGATACGGCTTTTTTGTACCATCCCCTTGTGCGTGGGTCGTAGCCGGTTTCCAAGCTTTCTTCCGTGGTGGGGAATGTTGCGTTGTAGGCCTTGTTTTCGTGCACGTATTTTGTAATGACTGAATCTTCCGTGCGCGTTATGTAGCGCCTTGTAAGCGTTCCGTCCGGCATTCGTCTGCCCATTATGAGGTTGCCCTGGGTGTCTCCAAAGTAGACCATTGCAAATTCCTTGTGGGTCTGCAAAAGTTCCATAAAGTAGTCAAGGGCGGCTTCGTTGTTGCTCTTAAAGTGGAAGCGGTCTTCGTTCCAGTAGTGGAAGGAAATGTTGTGTATGGCCTGATCTGCAGGTGTGTAGTAGGCCTGAATCTTTGTGTCCACGGACTTTAGGATTTCCGTTACGAGCTTGGTGGAAACTGAATATACGGAGTCCTGGGTGCCGTGGGAGTTTATGCGGATGATTACCGATGCGGTTAGTATGAGAAGCACTGTGTTGATAAGGATTAGCGCGTCACGGATTTTTATCTTTATGCCACCGGGAAGGGATGTGTTTAGCCTTTCCTTCCTTTCTGCGGCCGGGTTCAGGCGCACTGTCTTTGATGCGGAGGCTGGGGCCACCATGCTTGCGATTGAGGCTTGGGGTGTTTCGTAATGGACCTTTACCGACTGGATGTCTGCGCTAAAGTCAGGCAGTGCGGGATTTGATGCATTTGCGTCTGAATCTTGGGCAGCTTCTTCCGGAGAGAATATTTCTCCTGCGGTGGCGGCTGCGATTCGCATCTTTGTCTTTGCATTGCGCTCTTCTTCGCTTTCCCGTCCTGCAACTAAGGCTGTGGTGGCAATGTTGATGTATACTATGAGGAGGGTACGCATTGGGTCAATCAGAGAGTCGATTGCCATGAAGACCACGAGTATTGATTCAACAGGGAGGCCGAGGGGATCAAGAATTAGGGAAATCATCGGCAGCGTAAGGAGTCCTGATGCACCCGCAGTTGCCGTTCCCGCAAGCAGTGAACCCACCACGATAAGGAGCATGGCGGTGGATGAGAGGGATGCGTCATATATCTGCGAGACAAAGCATGCTGCTAGCGAAAAGTACATTATGTTTCCAAAGCGCAGGATTGTAACGCCGAGGGGGAATACAAGGTCAACGGTGTTTTCGTTTAGCCTAAGGTTCTTTAGGGCGGTTACGGATGAGGGAAGGGATGCAAAGCTGTTGCGGGTTGCAAAACAGATTATTACCGGATCCATCAGGGTCTTTAAAACCTTTAGCGGGTTCTTTATGCCGGACCTTATCCAGATGATGATTGTACACACAAGCATTGCGGCAAGGCCCGCCGCGTAGAAGACTACAATGAATTTTACCATGGCGAGCAGTATCTCTACGCCAACTTGCGCTATCTGCTTTCCCATGAGGAATACAAGGCCTATGGGAAGGCCGTACATGGTCCAGTTTATAAGCTTTTGGAAGGATTCTTTTAGCGACACGACTCCGTTTATGAGCCGTGCGGATGATGATTCGCTCAAAAAGCCTATTGCCACACCGAATATTATGCTAAAGAAGACCAGCTGGAGTATTGAGCCGTTGCTGAATGACTTGAAGATGTTGGAAGGAACGATGTTGGCAAAGAAGTCCACAAGCGAGGACTTGTTGGTGCTTACATCGCTTGAGGGGTCGTAGAGGGCGATTTCGTCCTTTGTGTTGTCTGTGGAAGTCTTGATTATCTGGTCAAGGACGGCTGTTGTTGACTCGCCGAGGTTTTTTCCAGGGCGGCTGAGTATTCCTGCCACGGTACCGAATATAGCCGTAGCAAGGAGCATGAGCATAAAGGCAAGAAGAATCTTTGTGATGTGGGCCCTTGCGTTTGCATCCTTCATCAGCATTGCAAGGCTTGCCACGATGGAAGTTACAAGGATGGGGATAACCGTCATCTGGAAGAGGTTTAGGTACACGTCACCGATTATGCCCCAGGAAAGGGCCAGGTTCTTTTCGTAAAAGCCAAAAAGTATGCCCAGCACTACGGCCAGGAGAATGGTTATAGGATTTTTGAGGATTTTGCCAATCATAGAATATTCCCCTTATTTATTTGCATATTTTTCAAGAATCTGGTCTGCCGTCATTTTGGGCTGGCTTTCCAGGAAGATGTTCACCCAGAACAAAAGCTGGGTGTTGCTGCTCTTTATTGCTATTGCAAGAGGGTCCGTAAGGTCGCGGAAGTAGATGGGCTTAAACAAGAGCGCGCTGTTGGGAACGGAGGAAAGGACTTTCTTTAGCTCTAGTTCATCGCGGTAGACGGAAAGCACCTCTCCGCGGGTAAGGGCATCTATGGCTGCTTCCCAGGTAGGGTATTCCATCAGAGTGGCATTGGGAAAATTTTCCTTGGCATAGTTTGCGTAGGATGACTTTGCAATAACGCCCATCGTGCCTATATAGTTCCGCACAAACTGGTTTACGGAATCTTCAGAGGCGACTTTTGCCAGTTGCAAACGGTTAAAGAGAATTCCCTGCCGGAATGTCATGTAGGGGGTTGAAAATTTGACGAATTTTGAGCGGGTAAGGGTTCGGCTTAGCTTGGAAATGGCAAGATCCGCCTTTCCGGAGGAGACAAGTGGAACAAGGTCGTTGAATGTGGCTGCTTCACGCGAGATAACCAGTTTTACTCCTAGTTCATCCGCCATTTTATGCGCAAGGTCTATGTCGTAGCCTGCAAGGTTTCCGGATTTGTCCACAAAGTAAAATGGAGCCTGATCCACCGCAGTAATTGCAACCCTCAGCTCTCCACGGCTGATGATTTCTTCCATATCATGACGGTTGGCCGGGTGCTCTTCGCCAGAATCCTGGGCCATGGCAAAAGTTGCAGATGCAAGCGCAAAAAAGAAAGCCATAAGTAGACCCGCAGCTGCTTTATGCGAAACTTTCATAAGGAACTCCTTGGATAAGATGAAGCCGATAAACAAAAAGCGTGGTCTAATCACGTTTCTTTCCATATCTATATTATCTTAACATAACTATAAAATCTTAACATGCAAATTTTAATTTAGCAAGAAAAGGTTTTGGGATGGGAGGTTTTAAGGTGTTTTACATATTTTAAATATTTTAGAAAGATTAGAGATTTTTACTTGACTTTTGGAGATTTTTGCCGTAATATAAAAGTAGGTAGAAACGTAGACCATAGCAAAAGTAGATTTTGAATAGTTTTTATTTATTTTAAAAAGTGTCGGCTTTTTTATTCCCGGGTGGGAAAGGAGGTTGGCATATGAAAAAGCTACTTTTGGATTTGGTTAGTTTTGTGACGGTTTTTACCTTTGCTCTTCTTATCGCGTCTTGCGGTGGTGGAGGCGGCGGCGGTGGCAGCAGTGATTTTTATGAACCTGAGCCCGAGCCTGTCTTGCAGCCCGAACCACAGCTGGAACCTGAGATTCCTGTTCAGAATGAAAATTCCATTTTGAACATGCAGGCTCCGACCTACAGCGATGCAAATCTTGGCATTACAAATACTCCGTCTGGCTCCAGCTTTGCTGTTGGTACATCCGTTACTTTTGCAGCCAATGCAGGCTACGAAAGCTATGCATGGTATGTTGACGACAACTTGCTTGGAACAGAAAATTCAGTTACATACACAGCTTCCGCTTCTGGTCCTCACCAGCTTATGCTCATCGTGAGGAATGGAGACAGTTACTATGGCTCTACAAAAAGCTTTACCGTTAGGGCAGCTAACTAAGGAGGTGCGTTATGAAGACATTTAAGACAAACATTTTTGACAATATTTTTAAGGCTGTTACTCTCTTGCTTTGTGCTTCTTTGGTTGCCTGTTCCGGCTTGAACGGCGTTTCTGACCGTGATGACAGGGCTTCTTCAAGCAGTGGAAGTGGAAAGGCATATCTTTCTTCTATATCATTTGGAAACGGCCGCACAATCCTGCCGAACAGCAGTTTTGACCTTGCAACTTCCATTGGCCGCTTTGAACTCCGCGGTACTGCCCTGGATGCAGAGGAGCCAGAGGAAGTGCTTCTTGGCACATGGGACACAAGCGATGCTGGCAGCGCATACACTCTCATGCTTGCAGCCATTAGCTCTAATACAATTGAACTTGCACCTGGCTCTTGGAATTTCTCTGTAACCGCATACATCCTTTCTGGCGAAAACTACGTGCCTGTTTTGCAAAAGAGCATTGAGGGACAGAACATTTCAAGCGGCGGCAACAGGCTGAACTTTGGCGAGCTTTCAGAGGCAAGCGGCAACGGAAGCCTTAGCGTAACTATCAACTACCCGGCAGATGCAGGTCTTTACACTGTAGAGAAGGTTACTGTTGCACTTGAACCAATCGATGGTGCTAATTTTAGCATTTCGGAAGGTGCCCCGTTGCAGCCTACAACTGCAGGAACCTACAAGAGCGTTACATTTGCAACAAATCCTGTAAACGGAAACTACATCGTAAAGTTCTTCTTCTACATCCGCAAGGACGACGGAACAAGTGTAAAGCAGACCTACACGGAATTGGTGCGCATTGCCACAGGACTTGAATCCAGGGCCACCCGTACCATCAATGACCTTATGTCGCTTTATTCCATTACATACACACTTAACGGTGGTAGCCGCAATGGAACTATGCAGGGAACATACAGCCCTTACGACGGAGACGTTGCACTTGCTACATCTCCCGTTGTAAGCAAGAGGGGTGCAACATTCTCTGGTTGGTATGAATCCAGCTCTTACGGTGGAAACGCTCTTTCAACAATTGCCTCTGGAACTACCGGCAACAAGTCGCTCTACGCAAAGTGGGGCTACGAAATGGATGTGAATGCAAAGACAATCTCTGCAAACGGAGCATCTCTCATTGTTCAGGCAGAAGGAAAGACAACACGCATCTACTTTGACGAAGACGGCGACGGTGTTTGCGATGCAGACGAAGTTATCCTTGGTGACAACGGCCAGCCTTTTGACTTTACCGGATGGACTGTCTACGGCGGCAGCCAGGGTGGAAACTACAGCGGTGACACAAGCGTTACTGTGAACAGCGGAAGCCTAACCGCAGTTTACGGTGGAAACGGAAGCGGTACTGTTGGCAATACAAATGTAGAAATCAACGGTGGTACAATTGGCTCTGTCTACGGCGGCAGCAACTCCGGCTCTGTTAGCGGAAGCTCTGTTGTAGATGTAAATGGCGGTTACATAAACAACGTGTACGGTGCAGGCCAATCTGGCACAACTGGCTCTTCTACAGTAAACATTACCGATGGAAAGGTTGAAAACGTTGGCGGCGGCTCAAACGGTGGAACTGTCACTGGCAACGCTACAATCAATATTTCTGGTGGTGAAGTTGTTTACGCAGCTGGAGACAAGAATCATGTTGACGGAATCTCTTCTGTAAACATAAACGGAAACGTTAATATTGGCGATGTTGACCTTGAAAAGGGAATTGACATTGACACCTTTGACGGCGGAGTTGTAACTGCAACT
>JAILHV010000075.1 GCA_024695625.1 Treponema sp. | reverse complement strand
GGAATAAGTCTTGGAGGCCAGCCAATCATCGGCTTTAATATGGGAGCCGGAAATGTGGAGCGTGTAAACGAAACAATCAGCACTATTACAAAAATTGTCCTTGCAATCGGCACAGTATTCTTTCTGATTTTTGAACTTGCCCCAGATTTTGTAATTTCCCTTTTTGGAAATAATAACAGCCCGGAATATACCGAATATGCCCGACTTTGTGTCAGAATCTTTTTGAGCGGAATCATCCTCACTTGCTTTATAAAATCTGCAGCCATCATGCTCCAGTCCCTGGGTAAAAGCGGGAAATCCACCCTACTCGCCCTGCTCCGGGATGTAATCGTCTTTGTACCTTCTTCAATTATTCTGGCTCTTCTAAGTCATAACATCGTCACCATGCTCTGGGCCTCGTTGATAAGTGATGTAATATCATTCATTTTTGCCATTGTTTTTATCATGGCGGAAACAAGAAAAATTACACAAGAACTCTCTATAAATATTAAGGAAAAAGCATCATGATAATGAATGGAAAAAATTATTCAGAAGAAATAAAGCTACTTGAAAAACTGATTTCTGTTGCAAGAGGTAATGGATTTGAGACTTTAAAAGTATGTGTCCAAAATCTTTCAGAGCATGAAAAATATGTTTGTAAGAGAAAAGGTTTTAGAGAAGAAACTTCTTCTGATACACAGACTGTACTTTGCAAGCATATCTAAAATCAATGGATGAAAAAAGCACTGAATAAAATCCGGATTAATGCTACAATGTAAAGACTTATTGAAAAAATAAGACTGGAGGCCAACATGAAAGTAGCAGTAACTTACGAAAAAGAAACAGGTAATATTTTCCAGCATTTTGGAAAAACTCAATATTTTAAGATTTATCAGATTGAAGACGGAAAGATTCTTTCCTCAGAAGTGATTGATAACGGCGGAAACGGACATCATGCCATCCCTCCATATCTGAAGAACCTTGGAGTAGAAACACTGATTCTCGGAAACCGCGGACAGGGTGCCATCGAAGCCATTGCTGCCAGCGGCTTAAAAGAAATGCCAGGAATCACCGGAAGCGCCGACGAAGCCGCAGAACTTTTTGCAAAAGGTGAGCTCAAGCCAAACTTTGAGGCTAAGTGTAATCACCACGGGACAGAATAACAAGAAATACATTGCAAACATTATCAAGAATCAAAATGACAGCAGTGCCAAAATCATCACACAGGTTTTTGGTGGAGTCAATTTTATAGAAGATTTTAAACCGCTGTTTGAATATGTTGAAAAGATTCCTGCGCAGCTTCTTTTGTGGGTTGATATTTCAAGTAGAATAATAAAACTGCATTTTAAATCTGAAAAAAGAATGAGATGTTTCCTTTTGTTATGGAAACTGGCGGACTGAAAAAAAATATAAATTCCCAGATTTTGTAATTCCAGATAATCAGCGGTTTATACTTTATCACCAGAATATGTTTTCTACTCACTCTCAATATCATTTGCATCAGGAGTGGCTGGAAAAGCCGAAAGATGAATTTCCAGATGTTCAAAAGGATTTAAATTTTGGTGGCTGCTCTATAATTTTTTCTGTCTGACCGATGAGAAATTATTAAATATTTTTAACCTCCGAGTTCATAAATCTCCCACGCCGCCTGCAAAAAATGGCTTACCGCTGAATCCTTGGCTTCCAGAGATTCCTTTCTGTAGTAGATGCCGAAAGGCGCGTGATGAGTTTCCTTAAAAGGGAAAAAAATCAGCTCTTTGTCCGGAAGGGCAAGATATTCAGGTACAAAGGCAAAACCAAAACCAACCTTTACAAGAGCGTACACCTCTGACGCGAAAGAGCAGACGATATTGTTCAGTTTTTCGTTTACAACAGCGAAATGGCAGCCCGTCTTGGACGGATGAACCTTGCGAAATTCAACAGGGCGAATCTTTCGGGAAGCTATGTTTCTGACCAGCAGACCAGCGTCATAGACGACCCCACAATGAAAAACGGATTTTACGGAGCACCCACTGTAGTCTGCATTTTCTGCCAGGACAATTTTATGTTCAAGGTTGCCGATGCCTTTTGCATTGCGGAGAACATGATTTTACAGGCGACGGAGCTGGGCATTGCTTCCTGCATCATTTCCCGAGGTGAAGAAACTTTTGACAGCGAAGAAGGAAAGCGTCTTTGCAAAGAATGGGGTATACCGGAAAACTATAGCTGCCAGTGCTTTGTGATTTTAGGTTATATCGATGGAGAGCAGCCTATAAGCAAGCCGAGACGGGAAAATCGGGTTGTGGTAGTTGAGTAATAAAATGTAGGTTTTAATTTTGCTTTATCAAAAGCGCCCCAGTGCAGGCGTCCACATAACAATAATTATACTGTTCCGGGGAAGGCTTGTAAACGTTGGAAAGGCGGTGGAAGTTGGAAAGGGTTTGCATATTAAGCCTAGCCCCGATTGGAAGGGTGGCGCAGCCAAACCGCCGCGAGGCGGGTCGGAGCGGGAGCGGAGCCCTGGAAAGCGGGGAAAAATTGCCTCCATACAATTTTTCCCCACTTTCTTTGCTAAGAAATGACGCACCATCCGTGGTGCTTCTTGTTCTAGAAAAATTGTATGGAGGTTGGCCGGTTCCGAAGGACCGGACACAGTAAGACCATAAAGGCTGCTCCAGAAAAAAAATACAATTCAGTCATTATCGAGTTCCACATGCGCAATTTTTTTTAGCAGATTATCGGGTCGAGCCCGATAATGACATATTTTAACTATTAGACCAATTCTTTTTTGATTGCGGCAAGAAGTTCGTCGTAGGTTTCGAAGGCGGGGATGGTTGGGTTGTCGGCTTTTATCTGGTCGGTGCTCTTGAAGAGGAAGCCTGCCTTGCTTGCCTTTATCATGCCCAGGTCGTTGTGGCTGTCGCCGGAAGCGATTGTCTGGTAGCCGATGGACTGGAGGGCTTTTACGGTTGTGAGTTTTGACTGCTCGCACCTCATTTTAAAGCCGGTTATTTCTCCGGATGGGGCAACTTCCAGTGTGTTGCAGAAGATTGTTGGCATGCCGAGTTTTTTCATGAGCGGGGCTGCAAACTGGGTGAAGGTGTCGCTTATGATTATGACCTGGCAGAGTGAGCGGAGTTCGTCAAGGAATTCTTTTGCACCGGGCATTGGGTCTATTGTTGCGATTGTGTCCTGGATTTCTTTGAGGCCAAGGTGGTGTTCCTTTAGGATTCCAAGGCGCCACTTCATGAGCTTGTCGTAGTCGGGTTCGTCACGGGTGGTACGCTTGAGTTCGGGGATGCCGGATGCCTTTGAGAATGCGATCCAAATTTCGGGAACCAATACGCCTTCCAAATCAAGGCATGTAATGTACATGTTGTTTGCCATATTTTCCTCTTTAATTCATTTATAATTGTTTTGTGCCGTGAGTATAGCAAATTTAATGATTATTGGGAATCAGGGGATTTTTTTAGGTCCTCCAGGACGGCTTTTACTTCGTAGGAGAATGAATACAAATCGTTGAAAAGCATCTGGTTCTTTGAGGCACATTCGGCAAAGAGATTTACTGTACCCTTGTTCAAATCCTCAAACTGCTGAATCTGTTCTATCAGGTTGTTTATGTTCTGTATGTTGGTGGAAACCTTCTGGCCAATTCTGTTTACGTTCTCGTTGTTTTCGCCGTTGATTTTCCTCATCATGTCGAAGCGTTCGAGCGTTTTGTCTGCCTGGTCGCTCAAGCCCCTTAGGTTTTTGGAATTGTTCTGGGTGTCTGAACCCAAAAGGGATATTGATTTTCCAAGGCGGCCTATGTTTTCGGAGATGCGTTCGGCTGCTTTTTTTGTTGAATCCGAAAGCTGCTTTACTTCGTTTGCGATGATTCTGAATCCTGCACCTGCGGCACCGGCATGGGCGGCTTCTATTGAGGCGTTGAATGACAAGAGGTTTGTCTGTTCGGAGATGTTCTGAATCTCGTCTACCTGCTTTGAGATGCGGTTGGTCTGTTCAACGAGGTCTGCAAATTGTTCGACGTATTTTTTGTGGTCTGCTTCTATCTGCGCTACGGTATTGTGTAGGGATGAAATTGCCCCGTAAATTTCGTTCAGGCGCTGGTTGTTGTTGAAGGCACGGTCTGAGATTCCGCTGACTTCGGCTTCCACTTCTGACGATGACTGGGCAAGGGAGGTTAAGACTTCCTTTTGCTGGCTTGCGGCTATTTCCTGCTTTTCGCGGCTGGCAACATATTCGCTATAGAATTCTGAGCCTACGGCATCTTTTGCAATGTATTCGATAAGCGACTGAATTGCATCGAGTCCGCTGTTTATAAGTTTGATACTTTCCATATTCAGTCCCCCATTACAAGTGTTACAAGTGTCTGGTTGCAGTGGATGCGTCCCAACTGCTCCCCGTAGCAGGAAAATCCCGCGAAGGTTGGGAAGTTGGCCTTATACTTGCTGATTATTTCCCTGGAGATATTCATTCTGGCAAAGGCAAGGGTTCTTGTTATGCATGTCATCATGAGGACAAATTTTGGGTGGGGAATGGCACTGCGTATCATGCGGCAGGTTTCGTCGCATTTTTCAAGCGGGTCGCCTATGTTCATGAGTTCCAGGGTTGAGTTGGGGACTACGCGGGCAAAGAGGTTTATTTCTTTTGACGGCGTGAATCCAGCAAGGGCTGCGATACAGACCTGACCGTTCAGGAAGCGGCCAAAGGGGTGCTCGAAGGTCATGTTTGCGGCTTCTTCTTCGGAGACACCAAGTTTTTTTGCATAGACTTTTTGCGCGGCTTCTCCGTCGAACTTGATTATCTTTCTGTTTACGGTGTCTGCCTGGGAGACAAAGAAGGTCTTTCCTGACCTGTTGAAGATATCTTCCTGCCTTATGTCGAAGGGGGATGATGTTTTTACGAACATGAATGCTGCCCCGTCCTGGGTGGTCTTGCCGTTGTAGCTTACGAAGGTCTTGGGTTCGTTGCCAGTGTAGCCTGCCGTTCCGCCTGCCAGCTTAAAGTTGTCATTCTTTATTATGGAATAAAAATTGGTAAGGATTGACTCTTCCGCATTGAAGACTCCGTTTATGAAGGCAAGGGCAAAGGCGCTTGTGTGGGAGTTGGGGTCGTTGGTCTTGATTCCGCACTGCTGGAGGGCTTTTTCTATTTCCGCCTTGCAGGCAACCGGGTACTTGCTTCCGTGCTCGACAAGTACGCCCCTGACCTTTACGCTTGAAGAGCTCATCGTGGTAAGGACGACCGTATCGTTCATAAAGCCTTCCATGGAAATTTCGCCGGCTGTGCTTGCCCCCATCACTTCTGAATTTGGGAAGTGCTTTTTTATTTCTTCCGACAGTTTTGCAAAGTCATACCTGATTGCCGCCATAAAGAACACGGCCTGATAGCTTTCCGCAGATTTCCTTAGTTTGGAAACCAGCTCCGATGCCGCAGATGCAGCGTCTGGCATTCTTGAATAAACTACTTCCTGTTCCATCAATAAGCCTCTCCTTTTTAAAGCAAGGATGTTTAGGAAAACGCTGGTCAATTCAAGCCTGATATGGTTCGGAATTGAATTGCCTTTCCTTAGAGCGACACATTTGAGCTAAACTATTTATATTGTAACATGCCTTTTACAATATTGCACATTAAAAAAATAAAAACGTAATTTTATTTTAAAAGTTGACAGACGGAAAGCTGGCTAATAGAATTGTGGTATGAAGAAGATTATTGTAGTAACAGGTGCCTCCAGCGGAATGGGGGCTTCTTTTGCAAGGCAGCTGGCGGAAGAGAGCGCGGGCTTTTTGCAGAGGGGCAAAACGCAGGCGGCTTCGGATGAAATTTGGATTGTTGCAAGAAGGAAGGACAGGCTTGAGGCTCTAAAAAAAGAGATTGAGGGCTTGGGGGAAGGAATTCCTTTTGTGCGCGTTATAGACATGGACATTAGCGGAAGGGATGGCGCAAGGGCTTTGGGGAAGCTTTTTTCTGACGAAGCTTCTGCTGAAGGATCTCTTTTTATAAACGTTCTTGTGAACAATGCGGGTTTTGGAACCTACGGTGAATTTGCAGAGACGGACGTTGAGCGGGAGATGGAGATGGTGGACCTTGACTGCACTTCCCTGACAGGCATTACAGGTTATGCCCTGCCTTTTATGGGTAAGGGGTCAAGGCTTATAAATACGGCGAGCCTTGCTTCTTTTTTGCCGCTTGGGAATTTTGCGGTTTACGGAGCATGCAAGGCCTATGTTCTAAGCTTTACGGTTGCCCTGGCCGCAGAGCTGAAGCAGAAGGGAATAAGGGTAACGGCCCTCTGCCCTGGCCCCGTAAGCACGGAGTTTGCAAACGTAGCTTCCAGGGGGGCAAGGAAAGAAGTTAAGCATGGTCTTAGCGCGGAAAAGACTGTTGCCCACTGTATAAGGAAAAGCCGCAGGGGTTCACTGTATGCGCTTATGGCATTCAAGTGGAAGATTGCATCTTGGGCAAGCAAGCTGGTTCCCCGCTATACGTGCGCTTGGTTTACATATAAATTTAACAAGAGACCCAGCAACTAAAAAGTGATGGGAAGGGAGCAAATTCTACGCGGCCCTTCGACGGAGCTCAGGGACCACCCTTAAACTGAGCTCAGGGACCGCACTTCGACTGAACTTAGGGAACGGGGGGGGCATTTGGTAACCGTGCAAGCCTACCCCCGATTGTAGGGGCGGGCGCAAGCCCGTTACCGCGATGCGGTAATGGAGCCGAAAGGCGGAACCCCGGAAAGCGGGTTAGCATATAAAAGCAGGTCCAGAAGAAGAAAAAAATTTTCTAGTCGTCCAGTATGGCGGGTGAAAAGTCAAAGCAGTTTTTTGGCTCCGACCGCATGTAGTCGCTTGCAGTCTCTTCCAATTCCGCGCGGAACTTTGGGCTTGAAATCCTAAAAATGTATCCATTCCTTCCGTCGCTTATTATGCGAAGGCAATACCTTGACTCCCTGCGGAAAAGCTTTCTTAAGTAGCATATATAGGAAAATAATGTTGCCTTTTTTTGCAGGGAATATTCGTTCCACATAAAGAGGCAGAGCCTTTTTGCATCGAGTACGGCTCCCCTGTTCTGGTAAAAATAGGAAAGCAGCCTGTATTTTGAAGGCTGGACTGAGTGTTTTTCCCTGAAGCTTTCTATGCTAAAGCCTCCTATTGCCCTGTCTTCCCTGCCGGCTATCTTTTTTGGCGGACAGACAAGAGAGACACAAGGTAGGACATCCTCTTCCAGCATAACGCTTTCCAAATCCCTGAAAAGGGGCATAAGGTTGCGGCCTGAAAATTCCCCGCTGCATGCTATTTTTCTGCTCCAGTGTGCGGCAAAGCTCCCCGGCCTACTGTAGGGGTCGTTGTAGTAAACGGCGGGTATTTTTGAATCGGCTGCAAGGAGAGTCCATCCGGGGTCCTTTTGAGCCCCCATGCGGAAGTCAAGCGCAAGCAAATCGACTTTTTGCGGCCCCTGCCTTCCGACACTTCTTAAAAGTTTCTGCATGTTGGTAAAGACATAGGCAAAATGGCCTTTTTCCGTAAGCCGTCCAGCAATCAGGTCGCAGACGGTTTTCTCCTGCGTAAAAAAGACAATAAGCATAACAAACCTTCTCTCGACAAACTTTTATTTGTTTTATTGAAATTACCTTATTTCTTAAAAAAAATCAATATATTTTCGTAATTTTATAACAAAATTCAGTTATTTTTGATATTTTATTCACTTTTTGCATTATTTTACTTGCATTTTTTCACAACTTGTGTTTCAAAATATCAAATTTTTGGTTTCTAGGAATTAAAGAAGGGCGTGATTGACACTTGAGCCTCACTTGCTTAGTATTGCCTTTATGGAAAAAACAAACATCAGGAGGGGCATTGTCTTTGCCCTCATTTCTGGCTTCTGCTTTGCCCTTATGGGGATTTTTGTGCATGCGGCGGGAGACATTCCCTTCTACCAAAAGGCCGTCTTTAGGAATTCAATTGCATTTTTGATTGCGGCGGCGGCTCTTGCGTCAAAGGCCAGGGCAAGGGGCATGGGGGAAGTTCTTCGTGTTCCAAAAGGCGCCCTCAAGTTCCTGATTATGCGTTCAGTTTTTGGCACGATAGGAATATTCGGGAATTTTTATGCCCTGGGAAAGATAAACGTGAGCGATGCAAACATGCTGAACAAGATGTCGCCCTTCTTTAGCCTACTGATGAGCATTTTCCTGCTGGGGGAAAAGCCCACTGCCCTCTCCGTGCTTTCACTTTTTACGGCCTTTAGCGGTGCCCTGCTTGTTATAAAGCCTTCCATGAACTTTTACAAGATGGCTCCGGCTCTTGCGGGGCTTGCGGGGGGAATGGGGGCAGGCTTTGCATACGCCAACGTACGGAAGTGCCACGAGTTTAAAGTGGAAGGCTACCTTATAATAGCCTTTTTTTCAGCCTTTTCCGTCCTTGCAGCCCTTCCTGCAACGATTGCCTTTTACCAGCCCATGACTACAAGGCAGGTCATTTTCCTTATAGGGGCTGGGGTTTCGGCAGCAGGTGGCCAGATGGGGATTACGGGGGCATACTTTAACGCGCCATCATACAGGATTTCTATATACGAGTATTCGCAGATAGTCTTTTCCGCGCTACTGGGCTTCCTTATTTTCTCCCAGGTGCCGGACTTGCTTAGCATTGCGGGCTACGTGATGATAATCGGGACAGCACTCGCGGTCTTTTTGGTTACGAATGCGCGTAAGGCGGATGAAGGTTCCGCGAAAAAGTAAGGGGCAAAAGTAAGAACTGGCGGTTTCGATTCCAGCGGTTACGATTCCAAGTGCAGCCTAAAGCGGGGTCTTTGACAGGGCAACCGTCCTAAGAATGTTCTGCATCACCCTAAAGCTTTCCTGTGTAAGGGAATCCTCGTTGTCGTAGGCGGTGTGGAAGAGCCTCCACGTGTAGGGCATGCGCTCCTTGTAGGCATATTCCTTTTCGCCAGACGAAAGCCTTTCCTTCTTGCTTGACTCCCGGTTCATTACGGCGTTCTTGAGTTCAGGGTGCTGGTTCAGCTCGCGGGCATAAAGGGAAGCCTCCTTTGCGGGAAGCATCGTAATCGCAACGGCTGGAATTCCGCAGGCCAAGAATGCAGCGTTGTCGCTGTAGGGAACGGGCAGGCACATCCAGCGGCCCGGACTTGAGCGGCGCAGTATTTCCTGTGTGCGCTCAAACAAGTCGGAAAACCGTGAAGAAAAAGCCTTTGGAGCCTTCGCGGGAATTTCCGTGTTGGCAAGAACGGGAATCTCCCCCCTGCCGCATGAGTCAAACACGTAAACGTCGTCGTTGGTAATGCCCAGCCTCTTAAAGACGTTGGCAATTCCAAAAGCCCCCTGCTCACTAACCCCGGTGTTCCAGCCCAGCTCCTCTCCGTCCGTAAAGAAAATGCGCACGTTGTGAAAGCCCTGCATCTGGTAAAGCTCTACCGCCCAGTTCATAATCTGCCAGTCGGCAGCGCTGTTGTCGTTTGCGCCCGGGCTGTTATCCACCCTGTCGTAGTGGGCAACCACGGTCTTAATCTTGAACTGAGGATTGTACTGAGACGGTGGAAACTGCACCAGTATATGGTCCTTGCCGTCTATGGAAGCAACCACGGCCTTAACGCCATGCTGCTCAAGCCAACTGCAGATAAATTCCCTGCGCTTGGCATCCGGGGCAATGAAATCTGAAAATTCTGGGGGCAAAAAACTCATGCTTCTATTATAAAACCCAAAGTTTAATTTTACAAGAAAGATTTTTTTGAATTTATTGCGGCAAGCGCATTTTTATGGTCAAGTCTTTCTTGCAAAGAACTAGGCCCAGTGTGTGGCGCTTGCGGGGTTCCGGCTCCCGCCTCCATTGCTGGCAAGCCAGCAACGGCTTGTAAGCAAGCCGCCCCTCCAGTGCCTGCCGCGCCTGAATCTGCCAAGGGGCAAAGCCAAGCTCTCCCGGCCTGTATTAGGGAAGAAAAAAAGCGGTCTCCCAAAGGAAACCGCCTTTTGCATTTCTAAGAATTAGTAGGATGAATCATGGCTGGGAGCAAAACCGCCGTCCCTGCCGCCACGGCGAAAGTCTCCGCCAGAGGCACCACGGTCACTTCGGAAGTCCCTGCGGTTAAAATTGCGGGGGCCACGGTTCTGTCTTTCTTCCGCTACGTTCACGCGGACACGGCGGCCGTCAATTTCCCTGCCACCAAGTTCGGCAATTGCCCTTTCTGCTGCTGCGTCATCAGCCAGCTCCACAAAGCCGAAGCCCTTTGACTGCTGGGTGTCGCGATCCTTAATGACTACTGCAGAAACAATTTCTCCATAAGAAGCAAATACGTTTTTCAGCGTGTCCTCTGTTGTGGCATAGTTCAGGTTGCCAACATAAAGTTTTTTGGACATAAAAAAATCCTTTACCGAAATACGGTAGTTTTAAATTACTGATAAGCCAGCTGCTACCTTGGTCTTCTGAAAAACGAACCCTTAAGGTTAAATTTATCTGGAGAAACAAGATATTTTAATCTTATTCTAAGTGTTGCCAGTTGTCAAGCGAAAAGTCCGCAGAAGGCAAGTGCAAATCTTAATGAAATTTAACAAGCATTAATCTAACTGCGTAAGCACTTCCATTCCCGGCTGAAAACGCGTCAAAAAAGCAAGGGTTGTTTACAACCCCAAGCGCAGATACAAGGTATCTGACTCACTTCGTGGCTTGAAGCTACGCTGCCGGGTACGTTCCGCTCCAATGCGGGTTTTCAGCCCACAACGCTACGCCCTTGCTACCGTTGTGTGCCTTCCGCTGCACACAAAACTGATTCCCGGCCTATTTTGCATAGAAAAAAATAAAAGAAACAGATTTTTATGCCATACAAAAATCCTCAGAAGCTAACTACAGCCGGAATCCTTCTCATGAAATGTGGGGAGTTTGCCGATAATTCAAGGTAGAAAACTGGGTTTTTGATATGTTACCGGTTTTGAAATCAGAATAAAGCGTTATTTTTGCGCGTAATGCTTTTTTTTTGAATTTTAATGTGCTATAATGGGCTAATATGGATAAAAGGGATTTTTACAGCTTGCTTAAGGCAGTTCCAAAGGCAGAGATTCACCTGCACCAGGAAGCTGTTCCTGAAAGGAAGATTATAAACAAACTATACAAAAAATGCAGCGGCCGTGAAATGACCGAGGCGGAACTCAACAATCTCTTTTCCTACTCCGACCTGGAGGGCTTTTTGCAAGCCTTTATGTCCGTACAGCGCATGTTCACGGAGGAAAAAGACCTCCGCTTTATAATTGACGCACTTGATTCATACGTTGCGGCAAACAACATCGTATATGCAGAGACATTTTTTGCCCCGTCGTCACTTCTCAAGAAAGGCTTTGACTTTACATACAGCATTAACATTCTTACCAAGGGCTTTAAGAAAATCAAGGAAAAGCGCGGCTGCACAATAAAGACAATCGTTGACGTAAGCCGTTCCTTTGGCCTTGAGAACGCCCAGCACAACCTGGACCTGGTACTTCACGAAAAGAACCCGGAAATAATAGGAATTGGCCTTGGCGGAAGCGAAACATTTGGTCCCGCAAGAGACTTTGCATCTGTTTTTGACAACGCAAAAAAGGCGGGGCTTCACACGGTTGTCCACGCGGGCGAGACGGAAGACAGCTGGTCCATGAAGGATGCCATAAACCTTTTGCACGCAGAGCGCATCGGTCACGGAACCAGTGCTGCCTACGACGAGGAATTCATCAAGGAACTTGCGCAAAGGCAGCTTCCTCTTGAAGTTTGCCCCACAAGCAACATCTTTACAAAGAAATACGTAAAGGAACTAAAGGACCACCCGGTAAAGCAGCTTTTTGACAAGGGCGTGTTCATAACAATCAATACGGACGACCCTTCCTTCTTTAAGGTTTCACTCATAGACGAATACTGGAACATCTACAGTACTCTGGGATTCACTCTGGAGAACATAAAGAAGATTATCAAGAACGGCTTTAGGGCATCTTTTATAAGCCAGGAAGAAAAGGACGACTACTGCGCAAAGGTAGACGAAGCCTGGGATGCCTGGTTTGAAAGCCACCCCAAGGCAGCAAGGGAATAGCCCCACCCCATTCTTCTTTTTAAATTTCCCTCACCTCTTTTATTGCAACCTTAAATTCTATGCGTGCTTCCCTTCCAAGCCAGTCTGTAATTACAAGAGCAGCATCCTCTGTATGCTCCCAATTGCAGCGGGCGTTGCGGGCGGCGTTTGAGCCCGCAGAGGGGGTAGCGAAAGACGGCGCAGCCGGCTGTAGCGAGGGGGAGACCTCCCCCACCTTGGAAGAAAGAGATTGCAGGGGGGATTCCACGGGCTGCTTTTCTTTATTGCAGATGCGACTTTTTACGTAGGCTGCTGCCATTCCGCCTTTTAGGGAGAGGACGCTGGGGCCTACGAGTTCGATTGCACCTTCGGTTTTTAGGCTTACGGCTTCCTGGCAGTAGGGTTTTAGGTTTCCGCACTGGTCGCAGGCGCAAAGGTTCACGGAAGCAAGGTCGTAGCTTTCGTCTTCCACGAGCAGGGTCCTTTTTGCAGTGGCCCTTACAAAAACGTCTGTGGATGCAGTTTTTATGCAGGTGGCAACCACGTTTCCTTTTCTGACCGCTTCAAATTTGTACTGGACGGACGAAGAGCCCCAGTTTGTGACGTACTTTCCGTAGAGTTCCCAAAGTTTTTTTACGCTTACGGCCCTCTTGGCAAGCAGGTAAAGCAGTGAAAGCTTAGCGCCAAAAGGAATGCCATTCATGCCATGGTCGCGGACTGCAAAGAGAATGCGCTTTATTCTTTCCGAGTCGCCTTTTTTTATTCCGCATTCGCTAACAAGTCGGTCTCCTACAAAGTCATCGATTAGGATGGGGGAATGCAGCAAGTGCTTGAAGGGGGAATTCTTTTTTGCAGAGTATTCCTTTACAAAGCTTTCGTTTACGTAGAGCCTTACGCTTTCTGCATTGGTAAAGGCCCAGACAGATCCGATTGCACCTGCCGGGTAGTCTCCAATGTCCATGGAGCTTGAAACTTCAAGGACATCACCAACCTCTTCTGCTTCCCCCTGGCTTTTGTAGACAAAGGCGGCCAGCTTGGGGTTTCTGAACATGTCCATAACTCCGTGGTAGCAGACGTAGTCTCCTGAACCAAAGTCCTTGTGGGTGTTGTAGTCAAAGGCGCACCATCCGCTTGCACCGGCGTGGTCTTTTGATGATGCAAGGGATTCAAGGACTGCTGCGTGGCGCAATGCATGCTCGGTACGGATTCTTTCGGTGTCGAAGCTTTTGGTGGGAAACATGTGGCCGTTGAATTCCGTTACCATAAAGCCTTTCTTTGTTTCCGTAACTTTTTTCTTTGGCTCAAGGGCAGCTATTTTTTTTGCAAGATTCCACCCCGCAAAGGAGAAGTCATTGTATGTGTAGACGTCTTCCAAAAGATGGGATTTTTTTAGGAAGCGCACTCCCCCGGTTGGGCGGCTGGGGTCAAGGCTTTTTGCAAGGGCATTGGTCTTTTGGTAAAGCTCATCGTCATCCTGGCTTTCGTTTATGCGCACACCCCAGATGAATACAGAGGGATTGTTGCGGTACTGCATAACCATGTCGCGGACGTTTTCAAGGGCCTGATTCCTCCATTCAGCGCTATTACCAATATGCTGCCAACCAGGAATTTCTGTGAAGACCAAAAGGCCAACCTCGTCGCAGCGGTCAACAAAATGGCGGCTCTGCGGATAGTGGCTTGTCCTAACCTCGTTAAGCGAAAGCTCGTATTTTAGTATGTCCGCATCTTCCCTCTGCATCATCTTTGGCATTGCATATCCAACATAGGGAAAACTCTGGTGCCTGTTTAGCCCCCTAAGCTTTACCTTGATTCCGTTAAGGTAGAATCCTGTCGAGTCAAAGCGGATTTCCCTGAATCCAAAGCGCACGGTCTTTGAGTCAACTTCATTTCCGGCAGAATCCAAAAGGGCTGTCCTAAGGCAGTAGAGTGCGGGGCTTTCCAAGTTCCACTGACGCACCCCGGAAGCTACCCCTGATGTTAGCGTTGTCTTTCCCCTTATTCCGCTTGTAACGGAGGCAAGGAAATCTTCTTCGCCAAGAGCGGAAAAATCGGCATAGTCTTCTTCCCAGCCATAGCCTTCCTGCCACGCAAAGACTTCCTGCTGAATCATATAGCCCAAATTCTTTGCCTCTTCATCGCAAGCATTAAGTGTAACCCGGGACGTAAAGGCATTTTTCTTTGTGGTAACAAAAACGTCTTCTATAAAAACCGCATTTTTTACTTCTATATAAACGTCCCTGTAGATACCGCCGTAGGTCATGTAGTCAATTACAAATCCAAATGGAGGCTGGTCCAGGGTCTCCCGGCTGTCCACCTTTATGCAAAGGATGTTTTCTTGTCCAGCCGGCAAAAGGGCATGGGTAAGGTCTGTGGAAAAAGAAGTGTAGCCGCAAGAGTGGATTTTTAGAAGCTTGCCGTTAAGATAGACTTCGCTTTTGTGGGCAGCGGCAGCTACTGTAAGGATTACTTTTTTACCCGCCCAGTCTTCTTGAGTTGCAAAAGATTTTCTGTAGGCGCAAAGCTTCTGATAAAGTTCCGGTGAAAAGGAATTGAATGAACTTGTTGCAAAGGAATGGGGAATGCTCACCTCTTCCATTTCTCCGCAATAATTCTTTTCCGTCATAGCCGTGCTGAATTCATCAGAAAAAAGCCAGCCCCTGTTCATAAAAATTCTGCAATTGTCTTCCATTCCTTTATTTTACGACAAAAGCCTGCGTTAAACAAGCCGAGCGCGGCAGGGATTGGAGCCCCGTTAGTCCCGGACGCAGGCCGGGATGAGCCGAATAGGCGAAGGGCGGAAAGCCCAGATAAAAGGCCTGAATGTTCTTTTGATGCATGAATGTAAAAAAAAGAAAGCGCCGCAAAAACAGAAAGAGGAAATATACGAGTCTAAGTCTTCTGCGGATGCGGCTTATCTTTATGGAAAAAAATCTAGCTTAGGATGCAGTTGCGTTCAAAAAGGTATTCTGCCGCAAACTGAATCTTTGTTGCGTTGAACTCTTCTTCCAGCGGAAAAAGGAAATAGGTGCATGTTAAAGTGCTAAGGGTAACGCACTGCCCCTGTCCGCGGTAGTCGTACTCAGTGTGGACTGAGGGTGTGGCACGGCTTGCAAAGAAAAGCGTCTTTGGATTTTCCTGCATGTATTCCGTAAAGGTAAGGTAGAATCCTTCTTCCTTGTGGACAAGGAATCCCTTTCCTAGCGCAATAAAATTCTTTGAATTGGGAAGGGCTTCGACACGCATTTTCTGGGCAAAGGAATATTTTCCCTGCTGAATCTGGGTCTTAACGCCTTCCCTTTCCCATTCGTAGTATTCGGGAATTGTAAGGGTCTTTGGCGCATTAAGGCATGCTTCCCCGTCTTTTTTGCTTGAGGTAAGCATTCCGTATTCATCCATGGAAAAAACAGCCCCGCAGTTTTTGCAGAAGAGTTTGTTTTCTTTTGAATCCATTACGAATTCTTTTCCGCATTCCCTGCACTGGTAGAGCGGCATGTGAAGTCCCTTGGCGCGTTCCCTGTATCTTATGGCAATTTTATTTTTGCGCTGGTAGGCATAGTCATCGTAGGTGAGCTCCCTTTGAAGGACACCAAGAATCTGTACGGCGGACATCTGCTTCATCTGCTGGGGCAAGAGGACGCATTTTAGTTTTGCGGAAAGTCTGGCCTCTTTTCTTGGCGTAAGGTTCCAGATTGGCGACTGTATGTGGTTTCCATTCATTACGAGGGTAACGACAGGCACGTTCAAGAGCTTGGCAAGTTTTGCAATGGAAAGCGTAAGTGAGGAATTTGTTCCCACGTTTGAATAGCGGGCTTCCGGGTAGATTACCATTATGTCCCCTCTGGAGATGACCTTCTGGATGTTCCTTACAAGGGCAAAGTCGCTTATGAATTTTCTTGTTCCTAGGCAACCGGCCTGGCGGTAAATCCACTCACCAAAACATTCAAAGCCTTCAAGCTCGGAAATATAGTTTGCCCTGTGGGGAAAAAGTGCCAGTGGCGTTACATAAAAATCCATGAATGAATGGTGGGAGCCCAGAAGAAGGAAAGGCGGCTTAATGCCCTTCATGCCTTCTTTTGAAATTTTAAGGCGGTACTTTCTTGTCTTAAAAAAGCAGATAAGCCACATTAGGGGCAAAAGAAAAATGTTCTGCCTTGGCGGAGTTTTTATGCTGTCAAAGGGGGTGGCGTCTATTTTCTTTCTTTTTCTTGCGCTAAGGCTGCTTTCGTAGTTTCTTGTCATACCGTTATTCCTTATACACTTATTCCTTATGCTGAAAGGACAGGATTTTTGCCGGCCATGTATTTTTTTATTGGCGGAACAAAGGAAAGTCCCGTGTAGAAAATCATAGTGGCAAGGAAAGATGCCCCGGTTGGAGTAAGGTAGAACAGGAAGGGAATGTGCACGTCGCAAGTGACAGGGTTGTAGATTGCAAGCGAAACTGCAACCCCAAAGACAACTGCCGCCATGCCAACAAGATTTACCCCTTTAGTAAAGCGGTAAACACCTTCATGCCCCTTCATTCCGTATGCAGCACGCAGGTCTATCTTTTGTCTGCGCACAAAGAAGAAGTCTGCAAAGAGGACGGCTGCAAGTGGGGCGTAGATACATGCACTGACGGTTAGGAATGCACCAAAGTAGTCAACAACCTTTCCCCAGATGCAAAGTAGTATTCCGTAAAGCGCAAGGATGACTATGTGGGTGTTGTAGCCTATTTTTCTGAAGGCAGACCGCAGCATTACGCCGTAGATGTAAGCACCGACAGCCTGGGTTCCAATGTTTGCAAAGGCAACAAGGAGCAGGGAGCACAAGGCTAAAAGTGGGGACGCTAGGGTTGCAAGCATAAGGGTTGGATCGTCTATCATCTTGCCGCATGTGTACTGCATGGCTATTGCCATAACTGCGCCAACCACTACAAAGAAGGAACCGGAAAGCCCCTGTCCCAAAACGCCAGCCCAGTAGCCGCCCCTCTCGGTTTTTGCAACGCGGGGGATTTCTGCCATTCCGCCAACAAGAGTTATTACGAATGCAAAATTAGCTTCTACGGACATTATGTATGGAATTATATTGTTCTTAAAAGGCGTCTTGGGTCTGTAGCTCATGATGTAGTCAAATGGAACTGAAGAAAAGCCCACTATAACTACAAATACGCCGACAAGCAAAAGTAGCGGTACCAATATGCGGGTAGTCCAGGTGATTGCGGAAAGTCCCTTGTAGGCGATGAAAGTTCCAAGCGCAACGCAGAAAATTCCAAGCAATACATGTGAGGCAGGAGGAAGACCAATGCCTGCGAGGTTTGCAAGGTTTGCCATGCTGGAAGCAAAGAGGTCGGCACAGACTGCATACCAGGGGTAGTTTATGACTATAATGGCAAGCGTCATTACAAGAACACCAACAGGCCCAAGTGCAGACCTTAGCCACACCCAGATGTCTATTCCAAAGCGTACCGAAAGAATAACCGGAAGCTGGTAAATAACAAGCATGAGTATGGCACCCAAAAATGCACCGATCAAAAGCTGCTTAAAGCCAACGAGTGTCGCAAGGTAGGACCCCTGGGTATAGCTCCAGGTTGCAATGCAGTAGCCAGAAAGCACAAGGAAAGCGTCCATAAAGCCGTAGAGCCTTTCCGCTTTTTTTACGGGAAGGACACCAAACATGGCTTCCCTTTCAACCGCGCTGTTTTTTGCTGAATTATTTTTCACAGCTGTATCATTTTTCACAGCAAAATCCCCCCGGCAACAAGCCCAAACACGCAAACGATGGCAACAAGAGCTACAGCAATATAGTCGCGCCTAGAAAATCTCTTGGGAAAAACATATCCGTCTTCTTCCATAAGGGCAATGCGCCCTTCAAGTTCTTTCTCAAATTCATTCATAGGCAAAGAATAGCAAATTTCACACCCTGCCGCAAGATTGCAATTTTTTTTTGCAGTATTCCTGTCACATTTTTGAGTGGACGGCAGAAGTAATAAACATGAACCCAAAATGCCGCTTGAACAACAGTCATGCCACCTGTCTTGACAACAAGCAGAAAAAATGCCACTTACCCCTTCAAAAAAATTGCAAAGCGTTGTATGATTACATTAGGTACGTTTACCGCATAAAAGAAAACCGCAGGTCCGGCATGAACAAAGCGGATGCTGTCGGGGAAGCCGTTGAATGGGCCATAAAGGAGAGCCTGCTGAACGGATTTTTCAAGAAGCAGAAAGCGGAGGTAACAGGCATGAGCCTTACAGAATTTGACGAAGAAGAATTCAAGAGAGTGTGCCGGGAAGACGGTTACGAGGACGGCCTTGCAGACGGAGAAGCAAGGAAAGCCATAGAAGATGCGGAGAATCTTTTAAAGATGAATATCCTAACCCTAGAGCAGATAGCCCAGGCAACAAGCCTCCCCCTGGAAAAAGTCCGTGAACTTTCGGAAGAAATCTGCATAAAAGCCTAGCCGCAAGCATAAGACAGCCCCACATTTTCCATTCCCTCCCCTTATTATATTGAATTTCCCGCACCTTTATGCTATTCTTTGGTAAATTCATATTCCCTGGAGAAAAAAATGTCCACACCGATTCAAAACTATTTGGCCGCATGCAACAACAACCCCAACCCGGCCATGATTTCTTACGTAGCAAACCTTCAGCAGGTAAAGGAAGTAGCCCCAGACATCGCCGCTTCCGTGGTAAACGAACTGGAAAACCAGAGACGCCACCTAAAGCTCGTAGCAAGCGAAAACTACTGCTCACTCAACGTACAGGCCGCAATGGGCAACCTTCTTACGGACAAGTACGCAGAAGGCTACCCCGAACACCGCTATTACGGTGGCTGCGTAAACATTGACGCTGTGGAAAACACCGCCGCCCGCGAAGCAGAAAAGCTTTTCGGAGCAGACTACGCCTATGTCCAGCCCCACTCCGGAGCAGACACAAACCTCGTTGCATACTGGGCAATCCTCAGTGCAAAAGTTGAAACCCCAACACTCGAAGAGCTTGGCGTAAAATCCCTTGCAGAACTTACAGACGAACAGTTTGACATGCTAAGAAAACGCTTTGGAAACCAGAGGCTCATGGGACTTGACTATTCCTGTGGCGGACACCTTACCCACGGTTACCGCATGAACGTATCTGCCCGCATGTTCGAAAGCCATCCCTACGGTGTTGACAAAGAGACAGGCCTCCTTGACTACGACGCAATCGAAAAGCAGGCCATGGAAGTAAAGCCTCTCATCCTCTTAACAGGATTCTCCGCATACCCACGCCGCATAGACTTCAAGCGCTTCCGCTCAATAGCAGACAAGTGCGGTGCAGTCCTTATGGTAGACATGGCACACTTTGCAGGACTCGTAGCAGGAAAGGTTCTCACAGGCGACTATGACCCTGTAAAATGGGCAGACATCGTAACAACCACAACCCACAAGACCCTCCGTGGTCCACGCGGTGCAATGATCCTCTGCAAAGAAGAGTTCAGGGACTATGTAAACAAGGGTTGCCCAATGGTACTTGGAGGCCCGCTCGGTCACATAATGGCAGCCAAGGCCGTAGCATTCAAAGAAGCCAACACACAGGCCTTCCAGGATTATGCCCACAACGTAGTCAAAAATGCACAAGCCCTTGCCAAGGAATGCATGTCTCTGGGAATGAAGCTTCAGACAGGCGGAACAGAAAACCACCTTATGCTCATAGACGTAACAACATACGGCCTTACAGGAAAGCAGGCAGAAGCAGCCTTGTTCAAGTGCGGAGTAACTGCAAACGCAAACGCCCTTCCATACGACAAGAACGGCGCCTGGTGGACAAGCGGAATCCGTGTTGGTACCCCTGGCCTTACAACTCTCGGCATGAACGAAAACGACATGAAGGAAGTTGCCCACATCATAGACCTTGTTCTTAAGGGAACAAAGCCTGGCCTTACAAAAGAAGGAAAACCTGCAAAGGGCAAGATTGCCCTTGACGAAGCCACAGAAAAGCAGGCAAAGGAACGCGTACAAAAGCTCCTTGGCGAACACGTGCTCTACAAAGACCTTGACCTTGACTTCCTCAAAAAAGAATTTGTGAACGCATAGTTTTTTTATTCTAATATGGGCGTTTCCCCGCTTGCGCGGGGCCGCGCTTTCCAGGGTTCCGCCTTTCGGCTCCATTGCTTTGCAACCCGCTTGCGCGGGCCCTTCCAATCGCTAACGCAAAGAAGAATTTATTTCTTGGCGGGAGCCAGCATGAAAAAAACAAAGCTGCATCTTTTTCTGTCCGCATCACTCCTTATTCTTACAGGCTGCTCATCTGTTCCACTATCCCATATTGAGATAGAAGAAAGTGGACGCATACATCAAGAACTTGCCCCAGGCTGTATTTCTAGCGAAGAATACAACTACCTTACCGGAGTCTGGAATTCAGGACAGGACACGCTTGCCCTTCAGATTCCCCTCTGCAAGGCAACAAGCCACCTCCTTAATCAGAACAAAAGAAACTCATTCACCGTTGTCGGTTTGGACGGCAATGAAGAAACAGAAGCAGAAAGCGAAAAAGACGAAAAGCCGCCAAAGGACCACGAGCTCCACACATACGCAGGCTACACCCTCTGCTACAGGGAAAGCTACGAGCAATCAGAATGGGTTGCATACAGCCTAACAAGAAGCCAGCTTGAACACAAGGTAACAGGGCGCACAAACGACTTTAGGGCAGACACGCTCATCTCTACTGGCTCTGCAAAACCGGCAGACTACAAGGGTTCAGGCTTTGACAGGGGACACCTTGCACCGGCCGCAGACATGGCATGGAGCCTAAAAAGCGCGCATGACAGCTTCCTCATGAGCAACATGAGCCCCCAGGCCCCATCCTTCAACAGGGTAATATGGAAGCTCTTGGAAGAAGCGGTAAGAAATTGGGCACAGCAATACGGCACAATCTACGTGGTTACAGGCCCCGTCCTAGAAAAAGAGTCAAATGAATACCCATCCATCGGAGAAAGCGAAGTTGCAGTTCCGGAATACTTCTACAAGGCACTGTTGGTTTTCATCCCGGTCTACAAAGAAAGCAATTCATCCCCATACGCAATAAGCAGCGCAAATGAAAAAGAAATAGAAGCCTACCGCGTCCAGTGTGCGGCATTCATAGTACCCAACAAAGGCTCTGGCAAAGACATATACAAATTCATCTGTTCAGTAGACCTGGCAGAAGAAAGAACAGGCCTAGACTTCTTTGCAAACCTACCCGACGAAGTTGAAGATCTTGCAGAAAGCGAATGCGGAGAGATTTTTCTAGAACCCTAACTTGTTTGCAAACAAAAACCTAGCCGGGATTGGAGGGGTTGCGAAGCAAGTACCCGAAGGGTACCGGCCGAAAGGCAAGCCCCGCAAAGCCCGTACAAAATGGCCTCCCTGCCATTTTGTACTTACAGGTTTTCTTCGAAAACCTGCGGATATTTATGCAAACAAAAAACGCGCCATCCATGGCGCTAGCAGTCCACAAAAATAACAACGGCAGGGGCAGTTTCAAAGGGCTGCGGCTTCAAAGAATTCAATAAATTCAGAAATCCAATAAATTCAGAATCCAATAGATTCACAATCACATGGATTCAGAATTATAGTTCACAAGCGTGGTTGCCTTTACAGGAGAAAGCACCCTGTCGTAGTTAAGGAAGGGAAGCCCAATCACACCAAAAACACCGGCAACGCTGGCACCACCCTGCTCAACAAGGTTTCGTGCGGCGGCAAGAGTTCCACCGGTAGCAATAAGGTCGTCAACCAAAAGAATGCGCTTGTCCTTGGTAATGTCCGCCACATGGACCTCTATCTCCGCAGTACCGTATTCAAGGCTGTACTTGCAGCTGAATGTCTTTCCGGG
>JAILHV010000072.1 GCA_024695625.1 Treponema sp. | reverse complement strand
CTTTGTAGAAGGTGCAGCGTTATTCTTATTTGTGTTTGCGGCAATCTTCTGGTCGCTGGCCTTTTGTTCAGCCTGTTTCTTGGCGGCTTCCTGTGCAGCTTTTTGCTGAGCGGCTTTTTCTTCTGCGGCTTTCTTGGCAGCTGCCTGCTGTTCTGCACGTTTCTTAGCAGCTTCTTCCTGAGCAGCCTTCTGTTTTGCGGCTCTTTCTTCGGCAGCTTTTTTAGCGGCGGCCTGCTGTTCGGCACGCTTCTTTGCGGCTTCTTCCTGTGCGGCCTTTTGCTTTGCAGCTCTTTCGTCAGCGGCTTTTTTAGCAGCAGCTTGCTGTTCTGCTTTCTTTTTAGCAGCAGCTTCTTGTGCAGCCTTCTGTTCAGCCTGTTTCTTTGCAGCTTCCTGAGCGGCTTTCTGCTGGGCGGCTTTTTCTTCCGCAGCTTTCTTGGCGGCGGCCTGCTGTTCTGCGCGCTTCTTAGCGGCTTCTTCCTGAGCAGCCTTCTGTTTTGCAGCTCTTTCTTCGGCAGCTTTCTTGGCGGCGGCTTGCTGTTCTGCACGTTTCTTAGCGGCTTCTTCCTGGGCAGCCTTCTGCTTTGCAGCTTTTTCTTCGGCGGCTTTCTTTGCAGCGGCCTGTTCTTCTGCCTTCTTCTTAGCAGCGGCTTCCTGTGCGGCCTTCTGCTGGGCGGCTTTTTCTTCTGCAGCCTTATTTGCAGCAGTATTTGTGCTTGTCGTAGTTCCAGTCTTAGTATTGGAAGAAGTTACGCTATTTGCTGTAGAAGGTGCCTTTGTAGTGCTTGTTGTATTCTGCTTTGAGGTATTGGTTGTAGTCTTTGTGTTTGTAGTGGTTGTTGTTGTCTTTTTAGACGGAGTAGCTGTGTTTGAAGCAACCTTCTGATTCTGGTTTGCATTCTGTTTCTTTGCAGCTTCCTGTGCTGCTTTCTGCTGGGCAGCTTTTTCTTCGGCGGCTTTCTTTGCAGCGGCCTGCTGTTCTGCACGCTTCTTTGCAGCCTCTTCCTGGGCGGCCTTTTGCTTTGCGGCTCTTTCTTCGGCGGCTTTCTTTGCAGCTGCTTGCTGTTCGGCACGCTTCTTGGCGGCTTCTTCCTGTGCTGCTTTTTGTTTTGCGGCTCTTTCTTCGGCGGCCTTCTTTGCTGCAGCTTGCTGTTCGGCGCGTTTCTTTGCAGCTTCTTCCTGAGCGGCCTGCTGTTCTGCCCTGCGCTTTGCAGCGGCTTCTTCTGCGGCTTTCTGCTGGGCAGCTTTTTCTTCTGCAGCCTTTTGTCTTGCAGCAGCTACTTCTTCAGCGCGCTTCTTTTCTGCTTCTGCCTGGGCAGCCTTACGCTTGGCGGCAGCTTCCTGAATGGCCTTCTGTTTTTCTGCTGCTTCCTGTTCAGCTTTCTTCTGAGCGGCAATAGCTTCTGCGGCCTGTCTCTTTGCGGCTATTTCGGCAGCGGTTGGCTGATCTGTAGACGGCTTTGAAACAGTGGAAGAATTCTTTTTAACATTCTTTCCTGTAGAAGTTGTTGTAGTTGCGGTCTGTTTATTGGTTTTTGCAGTTACCGTGTTTTTGGATGCACCAGATTTTGCAGTTGCAGTCTTATTATCTTTTTGACCATCTTTTTGGACTTTGGTCACTTTCTGTTCTGTAGTTACAGTGCGTATGATTCTTTTTCCAGGAGTTTGCGGTTTAGACTCCTCCGAACCTTTATCTGTAGTTGCGCAAGACGACAGAATTGTCGTAATTGCCACTCCGCAAGAAATTACAGCTTTCAAACTCTTTTTCATACGTGCCTCTTTTGCTTTCTATTTTAAAAGATACTTTAATTATAACAGATGTTTTTGCAGGTTTCAACAAAATGTTTTCAAATTCACAAATTTTTCGCAATTGAAGCCTAGCCGGGATTGTAGGGGCGGCGTAGCCGTTGCCGCAAGGCAATGGAGCGGGTAGGGGGCCCGCGGAACCCCGGAAAGCCCGTAATAAAAGGACTTCCTGAAGGGACAGTTAAAATATAAAGGTGGCTCCAGAAGAAAAGAAAAAAATCAATCACTTATAACGCGGTAGTCCCAGTTGTGCTTTGGATAGCGCCCTTTCATCTCCGAACAAATCTGAGGCCAGGTCTCCTTCCAAAAGTTCGCAAGGTCGCTGGTAATTTGCAGTGGCCGGCGGGCAGGGGAGAGCAGCTTTAAAAGCACGGGCAGCCCCATCACGCGGGGAGTTTCAAAGCAACCAAAAATCTGCTGGATAATGATTTCTGCAAGCGGTATAATTTTTCCGTTTTGAGCCTCGTACTGAATCTTTAGCCGCCTACCATTGGCAAGCCTAATTTCCTGCGGAACAGAGGCATTCACCTTGTCTCCGTCCAAGTACCAGTAAAGGGCATCGTAAACCTTCTGCTCAGGCACAGACTTTTCCACCCCACCCAAGAAAGGCCTAAGCCATTCATCCGTATTTTCCGCCAGTGAGTTGAATTTTTGGTGCAAACTGTCACCATCCGACAAAGATTTATCAGAGTCCTTTAAGTTTTCAAGGTAAAACTGTACCCGTAAAAGAAGATTTTTTGCCGCCTTACCAACTGGAAGCCATTCAATTCCCTCTTTTTTAACTTGATTTATTACAGCTTCTGTATAATCGCCCGGCTCTAGGTTCAATGCCCTTTCTTTTAGGACAATTTTTCCGTATGAAGTGTATTCTCTTTTGCGTAGCCTTTGACCGCCATGTTCAAATTCAACAAGAGTATAAACCTTTGCCTTGTCCGCAAGATATTCCTCCGCTATTTTTTCCGGAAGGGCTTCAAATGAATATATCCTGCCTGTTTTTTCACCGGCATCTGCTTCCGGTGCTATTATGAACTTGGGGTAGGGCCTGTGCGTTTCTTTTGGCAGCAGGGCCATCCTTCCCGACGGAAAATGATACAAACCTGTAGCGTCATCCTCCAGCAGGGCAATTCTGTCTGGAAATCCACAAAGAAGTGCACAAGCTGTGGAAAAATCTGAAAATTTCTGTGGAAAACAAGATGAAAAACTGTAGATTTCCACAGCTTTTTGTACCCGTTTTTTAAGCTCCAAGGCCGATTTTTTAACAAGTTCTAGATTGCCACTTACAGACTTGTCGTATTTTGAGGCAAGTTCTGTGGATAAGTCAATGTTACCAAAGACCGCACCGCTTAAAGCAACACAGGCAAGCCTTGGATGGCAACCCATCAAAAGTGCCGCTTTGCCAAGAGCCGTTATGGAATTCTCATCCATACAATTCAAGTCTTTTAGCAAAGATTTTGCGGTCTGCCAAGAGTTTATTGGTGGCTCATCCAGCCAAGAAAGACTTTCCGGCAGCATAGCACCCCATTCTGCGCACTCCAGCACAAGAGAGGTCAAGTCTGTACGAAGAATTTCCGGTGGATTGGCAAGGGCAAGCACATCGTCCTTGTTCCAAAGCCGCACGCACCTTCCGCACTGGACACGACCAGCCCGGCCTGTACGCTGAGCTGCATTAAAAAGGCTTTCCCTTTGCGTTACCAAGGCAGGCATTCCGGCTGTCCTGTTAAAAGAAGAAAAGCGCATGTAGCCACTGTCTATGACTACGGTAACATCGGGAACAGTAACAGAAGTTTCGGCTATTGCTGAACTTAGAATAACCCGCCGCCTGGTATTGCTTTTGGACACAGATTTTGGTACAGCTTTGGGTACAGATAGCACCTTTTTTTGCTCTGCAAAGGGTACAGAACTGTGCAAAAGCAAAATATCCGCACAATCCAAAGCCCCGCCAAGCTCCAATTCTTCCTTTATCTTGCGGATTTCCCTTAATCCCGGTAAAAAAACAAGAATCGAGCCCTTATTTATCCCCAATTCATCCGGCTTTTTGTAAAGCTCATTGAATACAGCCTGAGAAACAGAAGATTTTTCATCATATTCAATTTCAACAGGAAAAGTGCGCCCTTCTACAGAAAAAACAGGGCAGGGTAAAAGTGTCCCCTTTCCATTTTCTGTAGCTGAATCTGTAACCGAATCTGTACCCAAATATCCGCTTAAACGCTTGGTTTCTATTGTTGCAGACATAACAATAACATACAAATCATCCCGCAGCATCATGGCTTCTTTTAAGAAAGCAAGCGCCAAATCCGCGTGAACAGACCGCTCATGAAACTCATCTATTACAACAACAGATATTCCTTCCAGTGCAGGATCTTTTTGCAAACGCCTAGTAAGCACAGCCTCCGTAAGAACAGTAAACCGTGTCGCATCAGAAATACGTTTTTCCATGCGCATCACGTAACCGCATGTTTTTCCTGCTTCCTCATCAAGCAAAGAAGACACCCTGTTTGCAATGTTCAAAACGGCAAGCCTGCGGGGTTCCAGCATCAAAATTCCGCCGCTAAAATTCTTTAGCAAAGCAAGTGGAACTGCCGTAGACTTTCCGGCTCCAGTCTGGGCTGTTAGCACCATAAAATGCGACTTGGATTCTTTAAGCACAGTGCAAAGTTCTTCAAGATGGGGATATATTGGAAGCGATTTTATTTCTTCGGGATAAAAATTCATTCAGCACCACCAGAGCAAATTTTAAGAAGCCTTTCGTCTATGGATTTTACCACGTTTTTCCTGCTGAATTTTATTTTTTCGGAAACAAGCAAATCAAAATAACAGAAAACACCCGCAACAAAACTTCCCGCTTTTCCCGGCAGCCTTAAATTCTTATCCACCGCGCATTGGGATATAAAAACCATGCCAACAAGAAATCCGCTTTTCTTAAGGCCCATCTGTAGGGAAGTAAGAGTTATCTTCCAGCTCCCAATACTAAACAGAACCTTACCTATCGGTGTTATAAGCGAAAATATGGTAACAGATAAAATTATTACAAAAGAAGGTAACAGTTTAACCCTTCCTTTCTTTAGGAATTCATCTAGCAAAAGAAAAAACAAAATGCAGGACCAAAGCAGGCAAAGATTCTTTATCTGAACAAAAAAGACAAAGCTAAGCATGCAAAAGGCAAATTTAACAAGCGCAAAAGCCTCTTTTTTTCCACAGGAAACTTTCTCTGTCGCACCACCTGTGGAAAACCTGTTGAAATTTTCCCCTTCCACAAGAAATTTCTCTTCTGCAAAAACACTTTTTCCACAGCAAGTCTTGTACCACTCCGAATTGGAAGCAAAAGCGTTGCAAAAAAGCCCCAGAAGAATCCCGGTTACAAGCCCAAAGGCCAGCAGAATGGGCGCAATGTATTTTGTATTTTCCCCAAACAGAAGGTAGCGGGCACAGGCAATTTGAGCAAGGTTGTTTGCAAAAGCCCCGGCCACGGAAATCCCGGCAAAGGAAACAATACCAAAAGACTTTCCATACCTTCTGGCCGGCAGGGTGCAGATTTTATACACAAAAATCATGGCCAAGCTCGACGCAAGTGTCCCCGCAAGGCTAAAAACAAAAACGTAGCTAAAAAAAGTGCCGCTTATAAATGCCTGCAAAAGAATTTTCAAAAGAGTCAGCAGTAAAACCGTGGCAATGGGAAAAACTTCAAGCCCAAGCAAAATTGGCAGGTTGGCAAGTCCCAGTCTCAAAAAGGGCAGGGGTTTTGGAATTGCATATTCAATGGCAGAAAGGTATAGGCAAAGTGATGCAAAAAAGGTGAGTAATCTTATGTCTTGATTTTTTTTTATCTTGGACGGCATGCCAACTTTTACTGTGCCCGGCACTCCGTGCCCGGTCAAATTTCTTTGTAATCCCCGCTTTCCGGGGTTCCGGCCTTCGCCTCCATTGCCTAGCGGCAACGAGTTGCAAGCAACTCGCCCCTACAATCGGGTGTAGGTTGCTTTGCTGTAGCCTGCTAAGACTATCTTACTTCCACAAGCTCAATATCGAATGCTATGTAAGCACCGCCTTCAATTCCAGCCTGGGGAATACCGCGGTCGCCGTATGCCATGTCGGAAGGAATTACGATTGTGCGAACTTCGCCTTTCTTCATGTCCTGAACCATAACATCAAATCCGGGAATCATCTGTCCTCCGGCTGTTGTAAAGTTAAGGGCCTCGTGTGAACCCGGAACAAACTTTTCTGAACCGTCAAACAAGGTTCCGTCTACAAGGTATCCCTTATATTCAGTGGTTACAGATTTACCCCTTCCGCATTTTTCACCGGATCCGGCTTTTGTTGTCTTCCAATAGATGCCATTGTCATCCTTATTGAATCCAGGGAAGGCCTTTTCTACAGCCGCTATCTTTGCAGCATTTGCCTTTTCCTTGGCAGCGAGGGCATTTTTCTTTGCCTGAACTTCAAGGCGGTCAAAATCTGCCTGTGTAGCAGTAAACTTTTCTGCTTCTGCACCCTGGCGGTAGATTCTTACGCTTGTCATAACGTCGTTCTGCTTAATCTTGTTAACAACCTTAAGGCTTTCTGCATCAACAACCTTTCCAAAGATTGTGTGGTGTCCGTTAAGCCATTCAGTCGGTACAATCGTTACAAAGAACTGGCTTCCGTTTGTTGCAGGACCGGAATTTGCCATTGCCAAGAGTCCCGGTTCTGTAAACTTAAGTGAATCAACAAATTCATCAGAGAACTTGTATCCAGGACCGCCTGTACCGTTTCCGCGCGGGTCTCCACCCTGAATCATAAAGTCCTGGCTGTCTCCGTTGCCACGGCTAATTACGCGGTGGAACTTCAAACCGTCATAAAAAGGCTTTCCGTTTGCTGCAGAAAGTGTTCCTTCCGCAAGACCAACAAAGTTTGTTACCGTAAGTGGGGTCTGCTTGTAAAAAAGCTCAAGCACAATGTCACCTTTTGCAGTGCTGATTACCGCAAAAATACCTTCTTTTCCTTCAATAGCCTTAACAGACTTTTCCATGGGTTTACATCCTCCAACAGACAAAAGCACGCAGCTAAAAAGCATTGCGCTCACAAGTTTTTTTATAGAAAACAATCTATTCATTTCATTACCTCTTAAACTGTACCCTAAAACTGCTTACAGAACCAGTTGTAAATTGAATCAAGACGTGCAACAAAAGACTCGTTCATAGTCTGTTCCAGCATCTTCATTCCCGGGAATTTAGCCATGGCTGCCATGTAAATAAGCATGCTGTCACCGCAGTCTGTAATAACCAGCTTAATGTGCAGGTTGTTCTTAGACACGGCACTTATTCCCATAACGGAAAGACCTGTTTCATTTATAAAATGAAGGGCAACTTCCTGGGCATTCTGAGTATATTCCATGCGGTAATTTGTCTTTCCAAACGATGCATCATCAAGCATGGCATACAAAACCTTGCCGTTTGCACTTCCTTCCGTATTGTCTGCCACGCGGGTTCTATCCTTAGGTCCCTTAATGCAGTATGCAGAATCATACAAAGTCTTAACTTTCTTTGAACGGTGGGAATAATATGTCATCCCCTGCATCTTACTTACGGAACGTATAATCTTGGAAGACTCTTCAATGGTTACAGATTCCGTATTTGATGCATTCAGCTTTGACTTTGGAATAAGGTACAGATGTTCCCTTAAAAATACCGGCTCCTCGTCAGAAGTCCACATTCTGTAGGCTTCCCTTGCGGCTGGTGTATTGGGTACAAGTGACAGTTTGGCCCCTTTTTCCTTGTAATGGGAAACCTGAACCACTCCATCCTTTTGAAGCTTTGCATAAGTACTTGCACTAACCAAATCGGAAGCATTGTAAGCAAAAAGTCCTGATGCGCAAAAAAGCGACAGAATAAAAGTAACGGTTGCACGGCAAAATTTCATGGCACAACTCCTTGGTTTGTAAAATCAGCGTACGCCCTTGTAGATAACGCGTACCTGCTTATATAAACCATCTCCCTCGCTTTTGGTTTCAATATCCGGGATATCATTTAAAGTTGTGTGGATCAAGCGGCGCTCAAAGGGATTCATCGGTTCCAAGAGCATTGAAGTCCTGTTAAGGCGAACTTTGTCTGCCGTAACATAGGCAAGGCGAACAAGGCTTTCTTCACGGCGGATTCTGTAGTTTTCGCTGTCAAGAATTACGCGGACGTCTTCTTTTCCAAGATGGCCTGCATAAACATTGGCAAGCAGCTGCATTGCGTCAAGGTTCTTTCCCTTGCGGCCTATCAATATTGAAGAGCTGGCACTTGTAAGCTTTATTCCAATCTTCTTTTCTTCACGGAACATAACTTCAACAGTAACTTCATAACCCATGTTCTGAATCATTACGGTCACAAAGTCAACGAGCTTCTGCTCAAATTCGTCCTGGGGCATTGGGTTTGCCACAAGGTTTGGATTCTGTGCGCGGGCAGTAGCATTAGGTACCTTTCCGTCAAACTCAGGATGGACATATTCCTGCGAGTCAACAGTATGTACGCGGATTTTTACATATCCGTTCTTGAATAAAGTCTTTTTCTGGGACTCAAGAATCTCAACGTCAAACTGGTCCTTTTCAAGTCCAAGTTCCTGGGCAGCCTTTTCTATAGCTTCCTTTTCATTCTTTCCTTCATATTCATAAATCATATATCTTTTCTCCTCCTAGCGGGTCTTTTTCTTTCCGCCCTTGAATTTCAGTGTGTTTTTATCCAGAACAGTCTTATCTGTAACCAATTCCAAACGCTTTTTCTTCATGTAGCTGTTTATAATAAGCTGCTGTACCATCTGCAGGACGTTGCTTACAATCCAGTAAATCAAAAGTCCGCTCGGTACATTGTACAATATGAAGAAGAACAAAATTGGCATACCGTACATCATAAACTTCATCTGTGACTGGCTCTGAGCAGTTCCCGCTCCGCCGTACTGGGTGATTTTTCCGGTAACAAGTTGAGACAAAGTATAGATAATAGGCAAAAGCCTTAGTTTGTTCTGCGAGAAGCTGGAAAGTAAAGGAATTTCCCTTTTCCAAGACCAAATGTATTCACCTTCGGACAAGTCGTCTATCCAGCCCTTGATAAAGCTTGCGCCGCGGAATTCAAAGTAATTGTTGAATACGTTGTAAAGCGCAAACAATATGAACATCTGCAAAATCATTGGAAGGCATCCGCTTACCGGATTGTATCCGGATTCCTTGTAAAGCTTTGCCGTTTCTTCGTTAAGCTTCTGGGGATTGTCCCTGTATTTTGCCTGGATAGCCTGCATCTTTGGCTGGATTTCCTGCATCTTAAGGGTACCCATAGCGCTCTTTTTGCTAAGCGGGAAAAGGATTATCTTAAGTATTACCGTAAGGACAATAATGGCAAGTCCCCAGTTGTGTATAAAGATGTGTATTTTTTCCAGAGCCCATTTCAAGAGCATCTCAACAAGGGAGAATACGCCGGTTGTCTTAAGAGCCTGATTGAATTTTGTGTTCAGTAGGCCCCACTTGTTCTTATCCGTCAGATTGTACTTTATAAGCTCATTTTCGCTTCTTGGTCCAATGTAAACATAAAATTCATCTGTAGAAATTCCATTCTTCAAAGGAAGGCGCGTAAGGAAAATCTGTGAGTTACCATAGCCGTTTTCCACCGCAGCGGATGTTTTTACTACGGATGATATGTTTTCCACATTCTGTGGCTTTATAAGGATTGCAAAGTATTTTCCACCAACACCGGCCCATTCAAAAGGCCTATCATAGGTCTTTCCCTGAATGTCCTTGCTAAAACGCTTGTTGTTGTAGAATTCAAGAATTTCCCTTACTTCGTTGCGGTTTTTCTTGCGGTCAAAGTGGGGTCCTATCTGAGGAGAAGTGCGGATTGTGTATGCAGCTCCGTTAACATCAAGTTCCCTTGCTCCGTCAAGAGGCTTTACCGTAACATCAAATTTAAAGACATACTCATTTTCCTTAAATGAATAGTGCTTTCCAATAAGATATTTGTGGGAAACCCCAGAGGAATCTTTTATGTCATAGGTTCTGTAAAAGCCTATGTCGTTTGGTCCTTCCTTTTTTACATTGAACATCTCGTTCAACATAACACCGGAAGAATCTCCAAATGAAAGGGCAAAAGCCCTGTTGAATTCAGAAATGTTGTCTGCCATCTGGACACCCTTGCCGGTATCCTTGTCAAAGTGCTCAAGCAGCTGGTAGCTTACAATGTCACCACCTTTCTGGGAGAACAAAACCTTTACTTTGTCCGTTGTAATGGTAAGATCTGTTTCTGATGCAGGGGTGACTGTCTCTTCCTGATTTTCTGAAGAAAAGGCAGAGACCTGTTTGTTGGCTTCATCCACCTTCTTTTTCTGTTCTGCTTCTTTTTGAGCCAATTCAATCTGCTGCTTCTGTCTTGCCGCATCCTGGCGAGGCTTTATAAACTTTATGTTTACAAAAAAAGCACCCACCATGACTAAAAGAGAGAGAATTAAGGCCCAAACGGTATTTTTATCCATGAATCTTTTCCTTGTTGTAAGATGCCGCACTAAGGAACAGGATCATATCCCCCCTTACAGTAGGGATTGCATCTGATTATCCTCTTAGCGGCAAGATACAGTCCTTTTATAGGACCATACTTTTTAATCGCTTCCAATGAATACTGAGAACACGTAGGCGTAAACCTACAGCATGAAGGAAAAAGGGGTGAGATAAAAACTTGATAAAATCGTATCAAAAGACATAAGAACTTTACGAAAAAATTTCTTATTCCTTTAATAAACCAGCCTTTTGGCATAATATCTTAAAAATTTTACACCGCGAGTGGAACGAATTATTGGAGGCTTCTGGGTATACAAGGAAGAGCATATCGAAGCCCGTGTTCAGGTGTGACTTAAAGAATCGGTATGTTTCGCGGCTGTAGCGTTTGGATGCATTTCTCTTGACTGCATTACCATACCCGCGGGGAAGGGGAAAGCCTATTCTGTTTAATTCCTGACCATTAGCCATAAAAAAAAGCTTTGCGCCAGAAACACTTACCTTCTTCCCTGTTTTAAAAAGTTTTCGGATGTCATCGGGACATTTTATGTGTTCTCTTCTAGTAAAACGTCCCGTTTTAAGAGAATCCTTTTCCATCCCTGTTTCAAGAATTACCAGTACTTTGTGTAACCCTTTCCGCCGCCCTTGTAAGGCTTCTTTTCATCAGAAACTGTAAGCTTATGGCGACCCTTTGCTCTTCTGCGTGAAAGAACTGCGCGGCCACCACGTGTTGCCATGCGTGCGCGGAAACCAAATTTTCTATTGCGCTTCACTTTGCTTGGTTGATATGTA
>JAILHV010000055.1 GCA_024695625.1 Treponema sp. | reverse complement strand
GCTTAATCCATCTGCAGGAGAAAGTGCTGAAGATATAGTAAATTCCATGCCGGAAGATCAACTGGCGAACATGATTTATCTGTATTCAGACGAAAAATTCTCCCGTAGAATTGCAGCCGCTATAGTTGAAGAACGTAAAATCGGGAGGATTTCTTCAACAAAAGTCCTGGCAGACCTGATTTATGGCTGTGTTCCGGCTAAATACCGCTACGGGGCCATACATCCGGCTACCAGGACGTTCCAGGCTTTGCGCATTTGCGTGAACAGTGAACTAAAACGGCTTCCGGAGGCGATTCACAACGCATTCAACACTCTCAATGCCGGCGGAAAAATGGGAGTAATCACATTCCATTCACTGGAAGATAAGATTGTAAAGAATTATTTCCGCAACTTGGCAAAGCAGTGCGTTTGTCCTCCGGAAGCTCCTTTTTGTACTTGCGGGGGAAGCCCCTGTGCTGAACTTTTGACGCGCAAGCCGGTGGAGCCATCGGAAGAAGAAGTTAAGGCAAATTCACCATCCCGTAGCGCAAAGCTGCGCGTGGTAAGAAAAATCCGTGATGCCGGAAAAGAAAGGCTTTACGGGGTGGAGGCTTTGTAATGGGCAGGACGCTGGCAATTGTTAAGATAGTATTTTTATGCCTTGTAGCCCTTTGCATACCGGGAATGCTCATCCTTGATGCGGTTCAGGCAAGGAAATATGCAGACTTAAAGCAGCAGGTGCTTGAACTTGAAAAGAAGCAGGCAGACCTTGTTGAGCAGAACAAAAAGCTTATTACGGACATAAGCGTGCTTTCGGGCACGGACAGGATAGAAAAGATAGCCGAAGAGGAACTTGGCATGAGGCAGGCCCTTTCGGAAGAGATAGTTCGCGTAGAAATGAAGGACGTAAAGAAAAAATGACTGGCACAAATACAAACGGCAAGGAAAGCCTTCTTGCCCTTGAAGACGTAATTTCCGCTGCAGACGGCATCCACCTTCTTGGAGGGGGTGACTTTTGCTTTACCTCTGTGCAGACGGACAGCCGCAGTATTGTGCAGGGAAGTCTTTTTGTCCCCCTCATCGGAGAAAAGCAGGATGGCCACAAGTACATTCCCCAGGCTGTAGAAAAGGGGGCTAGTGCTGTTCTTATATGCCTTAAGAATTACGAGGCAGACCCTTCATTTTTTACGGAGATTTCCTTAAAGGCACCCAATGTCTATTTTATTGGCGTTCAGAACACACTTACTGCCTTGCAGAAGATTGCCGGGCGTTACGTTGAAAAATTCCCGGACCTTATAAAGATTGGCGTAACAGGTTCATCTGGAAAGACCACTACCAAGGAAATTGCCGCTTCAATATTGAGGCAGAAATACAATGTAATCACAAACGAAGGAAACCTTAACAGCGAGACAGGGCTTCCGCTTTCCGTATTCAAAATCCGCAGTGAGCATACAGCCGGAATCTTTGAGATGGGCATGAACCGCTGGGACGAGATTGGAGAGATTGCGGCGGTTCTAAAGCCACGCTTTGCAATAGTGACCAATATTGGAACTGCCCACATTGGCATTCTTGGAAGCAGGCAGAGGATTGCGGAGGAAAAGTCAAAGGTTTTCTCCCATTTTAACGGTTTTGGAACAGCCTTTATTCCAAAGAATGATGACTTTGCAGACTATCTTGCTTCCCAGGTGGACGGAAATGTGGTCTTCTACGGGCCGGATGCCGTTCAGGAAGATGATGATCCTTGCAGGGTGGAATTTGTGCGCGACCTTGGCCTTGGCGGAACAGAGCTTAGCATAGGCGGAAAGAAAGCGGTTCTTGCCCTGCCTGGAAAATACAACTACAGCGATGCCCTTGGTGCAATTGCCCTTGCAAAGCTTCTTGGAATTGGTGCAGAAGGCATTGCGGAAGGAATAAATTCTGTAAAGAGCGTCTTTGGCCGTACCCAGGTGCTTAGGGGAAGCGGAGATTTTTCCGGTCTTACTGTTGTCCAGGACTGCTACAATGCAAATCCTGATTCCATGGAAAAAGCCATTGAATTCATTTCGTCAATAAAAAATGCGGACGGTGGCAGCGAGGAAGAGCCAAAGGTTCTTGTTCTTGGCGACATGAAGGAGCTTGGGGATGATTCTGCCAAGGAACACGAGAAGACTGGTGCCCAGGCTGCAAAAAGCGGTTCTTCCCTGATTATTTTTATTGGCAACGAGATGAATGCCGCTTACTCAAAGGCACTTGACATAGCAAAAGAGAAAAATCTTGGCGTAAAGATAGAATATTTTGCGGGCAACGAAAAGGACGGTGCAGATTCCGGCGTAATGGAAAAAGCTGGAAAGGATGTCCTTGAATTTGCTTCTGCCCATGGCGGAAAGGCCGTTGTCCTCGTAAAGGGCAGCCGTAGCATGGCAATGGAGCGCGTAACTTCCGTTTTGACGGGGAATGGAGGCGTGTGAGGCTATGTCTGACTTTAGGTTTTTTCCGGGACGCTCTGGAGAGATTCAGAAAAAGAGTGACGCAGTTTTTATAGTTTCCGTGCTATTGCTCTGGGGACTTGGCATGTTCACGCTTTTTGTGTCAACCCCGGACACTGCCGAGAGGCTTTTCAACAAGAAGTATTATTTTGTTGTAAGGCAGCTTATTTGGTCAGTCTTTGGCTTTGCATCCATGGCATTTTTTTCCGTAATGCCCCTGCGCTTCCTGAGGAAACACCTTGGCATTTTTGTAATGGCTATATTCATACTCTGCCTCTTTGCCCTGATTCCTTTCTTTGGCTTCCAGAGAAACGGAGCATCACGCTGGATACGCATTCCCTACGTTGGACGCTTCCAGCCTTCCGAATTTGCAAAGTTTGCAGTTGTCCTTTATCTTGCAAACCTCTTTAACCGCTACCTTGGCCAGAACGACGTTGAGCAGAAGAATTTCCTTTACCCGCTTGTTGGGCTTTTTGCATTCGTAATCGTGATATTCCTCCAGAGGGACTTTTCCACCGGCCTCTTTGTCTTTATGGTGGGCTGCCTCATGTTCTTCGTGAGCGGGGCCAGGATGACTTGGTTTGGGCCGCTTGTGCTGCTTGCCATTCCTGCCGCAGTCCTGATGATTGTAATAGAGCCTTACCGTCTTATGAGAATCATTTCCTTCCTTAAGCCGGACGAGTATATGATGAATGAAGGCTACCAGCAGTTTGCATCTGAGAGAGCCATAATTTCTGGCGGAATGTGGGGGGCAGGACTGGGAACAGGCCTTGTGAACGTTAGCCGCATTCCCGAAGTGCAGTCGGACTACATCTTTGCAGGCTGGGCTGCTGCCATGGGCTTTATCGGCGTTTTCGCATACATTGCCCTGCTCGTTTTCTTTGCGTGGAGGGGTATTTACATTGCCCTCAACTGTCCCAACCGCTTTGCAAGCTATGGGGCATTCGGCTGCACTGCCATGATTGTGCTTCAGTCGCTCATAAACGTGGCCGTTGTCTGCGGGGCTCTCCCAACAACGGGAATTCCCCAGCCTTTCTTTTCATCAGGAGGCTCATCCCTTGTGGTTACGCTCTGCATGTGCGGCTTCATACTTAATGCCTCCCACTGCGACGACACCAGCGATGAAGAGTCTGACCTTGAGGCCTACAAAAAGAGTTCAATAAAAAAAGATAATACAAGACTTGAAAGTTTTAACGGAGTGGAAGTAACAAGTTATGAGTAGAGCGAGAGAGGGAAGGGACAGCGTCTATACAGAGGCATTGTTTACGGGATCTTATTTTAACAACAGCGGTTCTTTTAGTGTGCATAAGAAAGAATCCGCAAAAGAAAATGTTATGGCGGACAAGAAAGTTAAGGTTTTAAAAATCATCGTGTTGATTCTTTGCATACTTCTACTTATAGAAGCTGTGCTTTATACTTTTGTAATACCTTCGCTTGTGCCCGCAAAGATTTCTTTTTCGGGCTTCAAGAACATAAGCGAGGATGCTGCCCGCGAAAAAATCCAGCAGATAAACACGCTTACCTGGATGCAGTTTGACACCAACAAGGCCGTTAACGTGCTCAGCTCAATAAGCGGAATAGAAAAGGTTTCCGTCTACAAGCACTTCCCCGACCGCGTTGACATCCGCATAATAGAGAGAGAGGCTGTTGCAAAGACAATCGTTGAGACTGCCGACGGATGCAAGTCCGTTCAAATTGACAAAAACGGAGTATTATTTTATTCTAATGCAAGGTATATTGCGAAAGACAGCAACATCCCCCTTATTACGGGGCTACCCCTGGAGAATCTTTCGGAAGGTTCCCGCCTTCCCTCAAAATACCGTGCGCTGATGGAGCAGATTGACTACATCCGCAGCCTTCCGCAGAAATATTTTGCGGCGGTTTCAGAGATTCAGGTGGTGACAAAGGAATACGGCAACTATGAGCTTGTGCTTTATCCCGTCCATACCCACATAAGGGTGCTTACGGACCGCGTCTTGAACGAAGATTCGCTAAAGTATATGATGGTTGCGTTGGATGTTGTAAATTCGCTTGAGCCGAATGCGGGGGAAATTGACTTGAGGTACGGTTCTGTTTCTTACCGCACAAGGAGCATTGGAGGCTGATTTGAGCGGCATAATCGTCGGGCTTGACATAGGTTCCGCATTTATAAGGGTAGCCATAGGCGAGCTGGACTTGGACAACAACATAAAAATCATAGGAGCCTCAAAAACACCGTCCAAGGGCGTGAACAACGGAGTCATAATCAATTCGGGAGCAGTTGAAGCCTGCATAAAGGAAGCCCTGGAAAGCGCAGAACAGATGGCTGGAGTTGACGTTGCCTATGTTTACGTTTCCATAGGCGGTTCCCAGGTTTCCACCCTAAATTCAAGCGGACAGGTCGGAATAGACGCATCATCATCCCCAAGCAGAAAAAACAGGATAACCGATGTTAGCGAAGATGCAAAAAAAAGGGCCATCGCTGCGGCGGAGGCAATATACGTTCCCTATGAAAAAAGGATAATCCACACTATTCCCCGTGAATGGATCGTGGACGGAATTTCATATAAAAATGGGCAGGTCAAGGACCTTATAGGCACAGAAGGCGTTAGGCTGGAAGTTAAGGTTCACATTGTAATGGCTACGATTACCGCCCTAAAAAAAATCGATGACACAATAATGCACCTGGGCTACCAGAGGAGCGGGCGCACGCTAAAGACTCTTGCCGCTGCTGTTGCAACCTTGCCGAGGGAGGACATGGAGCTTGGTTCCATACTCATAGATCTGGGGGCCGGTACAACCGATGTAATGGTGATATACGACAGTGCCCCCGTCTACACCCTGTCTCTTCCCGTTGGCGGCTGGTACGTTACGAATGACATTGCCCAGGTAAAGGGCATTCCGTTTGACGTTGCAGAAGACATAAAGATAAAGTACGGCTGCTGCTGGATAGATGAAAGCGAAGAGGATGAAACAGTTACCATCCCGGGTGTCGGTTCAAGACCGCCGGAGGAAACTTCCCGCTTTGAGCTATGCCAGATTATCCAGTCCCGCATGGACGAGATATTTGCCATGATAAAGGACAGCGTAAGGAAGCATTCCGGGCTTACGAGCCTTAACGGCAGCATTGTACTTACCGGCGGCGGTGCCTTGATGTACGGAATTGTGGAACTTGCACAGAGCGCGTGGCATACGACTGCGGTGCGAAAGGGTGAGGCTCCCAACCTTGGAGACCTTGACTGCGGACCGCTTGGAAGGAATGTCTACCGCCAGCCTGATTTTGCGACGGCAGTAGGGCTTGTCCTTGCCAACAAAGGCGGGGCCGTGGCAGAGAAGCCCTCAAAGAAGGGGAGCACAAGGCGTGAGGACAAAAATGACGTTTTGGGCGGCCTAAAGAGCGGCGTAAAGGAATTTTGGAAAAAAATATTCTAGGCGCCTTTAAATGCTTGCGGAATTTGCAAAATTCTGCTAAGTTGTTTTAAGACGATTTAGATAGTTGTGGGGAGCCTCTAAAGACTTCAGTTTTTAGGTGTTCCCTATAGAGTCTGTCCGCACGGGATGGGGATTTTAGTGCGGCGGATGCTTGCAAGGCTGAAAGGTTTTGCATTTAAAAATGGGTCGGGAGGAAATATGATTGAATTGTCTGTGGTGAACGATGAGAGTTCCACACTAAAAGCGCCAAGTCCAACTGTTATAAAGATTATCGGCTGCGGCGGAGGCGGCTCAAGTGCCGTTAACCGCATGATAGAAGCCGGGGTCAGCGACGTTGAATTCATTGTACTAAATACTGATGTCCAGGCCCTGAATGTTTCAAAGGCCCAGAAGCGTCTTGCAATAGGGCAGGAACTTACTGGAGGCCTGGGAGCCGGCGGTGAACCATCCGTTGGAGAAGACGCTGCAAGGGAAGATGCCGAGATGATTACGAATGTCGTAAAAGGCACAAACATGGTAATCATTACGGCAGGAATGGGAGGCGGCACAGGAACAGGTTCTGCCCCGGTCGTAGCATCCCTTGCCCGCCAGCAGGGTGCACTTACAATTGCCGTCGTTACCACACCTTTTGAATTTGAGCGTTCAAAAAGAATGAAGAATGCCCAGGAGGGCCTTAAAAAGCTCCGTGAAAACGTGGACAGCCTCATAGTAATTCCCAATGAACAGATAATGAAAATCGTTGACAAAAAGGTGAACTTCCTCCAGGCTTTCCGCTTGGCAGACGACGTTCTTTGCCAGGGTGTGCAGGGAATCTCCGAAATAATCACCAAGCCTGGAATAATCAACATTGACTTTGCGGACTTGCGCACCGTACTTAGGAACCAGGGAGAGGCAATCCTTGGCGTTGGCGTTGGCGAAGGCGAAAACCGCGCTGTTGATGCGGCACAGAGGGCAATCAGCAACCCCATGCTTGCAGACAGGCACATAGACGGAGCAAGCAACATTCTTGTGAACATTGTAGGCCCGGAAAACCTTTCCATGATGGAAGTTGACGAGATTGTGGAAAACATCAGTGCGTCAGCGGACAAGGACTGCAACCTAATCTGGGGACAGAGGCTGGATCCCGATCTTGGCGAAAAGGTTTCTGTAACCGTAATTGCCACCGGCTTTGAAAAGGGCGGCAGGGATTCCTCATCTGGCGAGAGGGCGGCAGAGAATTCAAACGTCATCGACTACGGGACATTCGAGCGCATGATGGCAGGCAAGGCACCCATCAATTTGAATGCAGACGATGAGGAAGAAGAAGAGAAAGAAGCCGAGGAAAAGGTTGAGATGACCGTTAAGCACGAAAGCGTTGGCCTTGGTCTTTTTAGCAGCATAGAAAAGAATTCCGAAGAAGTATCCCCTGCGGCAAAACCCTCGGAAAAAGAGGCCGCACCAAATTCCAGCCTTAGCGAAAAGCTTCGCCGTGCAGTTGAGCATGACCGCTCCGGCATAGAGCCACCACCAAGCTTTAACAAAAGGAGCGAGGACCTTAAACAGCCGTCCGTATGGAGGAATTTGCGGGGACTTTCCAAGTCTATTGACTTGACTGACAACTAAAAGAATTATTATGGAAGAAAAGGGGATTTCCAGGGAAAACTCTGCCCTGCTGAATGAATTCTATACGGATTTGATTCTTGTGGAGCGCCATGCAAAGCTTACTGCAGAGACCTATCTGCTAAGCTGCCAGGAATTCATTAGGTGGGCGGAAGAAAAGAATTTTCCCCTGAATGAATTTGACGTAAAAAAGCTCTTTTTCTTCCTTGTAAGCAGGAGGGAAAATTCCTGCTCGGAACTTACTGTTGCAAAGGACATTTCTGCGCTAAGGGCATTCGGTGCCTTTTTAAGGAGGCGCATGATTTGGAGCGAGAACTTTGCGCTGGAACTGGACAAGCCAAAAACTGCCCGTGCCCTGCCATCCGTCCTTTCTGTAGAGCAGGTAGATGCCCTTCTTGCTTCCATAGACACAAAAAAGCCAGTTGGAGTGCGTGACCGTGCCCTTTACGAGCTAATATACAGCTGCGGTCTTCGCATAAGCGAGGCTTCTTCCCTTCTTGTTGCAAACGTGCATTTTGAGGAAGGGATAATAATTGTCCGCGGCAAGGGCGACAAGGAAAGAATCGTGCCCTTTGGGGCTGCTGCCAAGGACTGGCTATTAAAATGGCTTTACGAAGCAAGGCCACAGCTTGTGGGAAATGCCCAGGTTGCGGAGGTCTTTGTAAATTCCCGGGGAAAGCCTATTTCCCGCAAGGGAATATGGAAGAATTTTCAGGCCATGGAGGCAAAGAGCGGGGTAACTGCAAAAGTGCACACTTTAAGGCATTCATTTGCAACCCATCTTTTGGCTGGAGGGGCAGATTTGCGTTCTGTCCAGGAGCTTTTGGGGCATTCGGATCTTGCGACTACGCAGATTTACACCCATGTGGATGACGGTCAGCTTAGGGATTACCATGCAGGATATTTCCCGGGCCATGGCAAGGAAGAATAGGGCTGGAAAAAGGGGATGAACCAGCCTACGCCGCCGTGGAGGGGCCCGCGCAAGCGGGTTGCGGAGCAATGGAGCGGGTAGGGTCCCGCGGAACCCCGCAAGGGCGGTGGCGCAAAGGCACTTTCTGTCGAGTTAGCCGACAAGCGGATGGTAGAGCGGTTAAAGGTACCGTCCAATAGACTAGCTTCAAAAAAATGGAATTTAGATACAGTCGCTTTTATGTCGATAAAAAAGAAACCTTTGGAGGAAAAAATGAAATTTTCATTAGTGTCAAAGATAGCAGTTTTGGGAATGGCATCAGTTTTTTTTGCATCCTGTTCACCTTCATACAATTCAATTAAAAGAATGCAGAAGATGGAGGAAGGGGTTGCCCATCCCAATACAAAAGAGGAGCTAAAGGAAGCCCTTAGCAAGTACGAAAGGCGTGCCCTTGACCTTGTTACTACAGAAGCCCAGGAAGGTATCTGGTACAAGATGCTTGGAACCCGCTACCTTGACGAAAAGATGTACGGACAGGCCATGGAGTCTTTTAAGAAGGCCCTCACTTTCTATCCCGACAACGCAAACCTTTACTATTATATTGCAGTTTGTGCCGTTTATGTTGCCCACGGACAGGCATTTGACCTTGCAAATGTTGCCGGTACGATTGATTCAGAGAAAAAAGAGGAATACCTTCGCATGAGCGAGGCTGCATACACCCAGGCTTTGAACATAAACCCGGACTATTACCGCGCTTTGTACGGAATTGGCGTTCTTTACACTTTTGAGCTTACCGAAGACAGCGCCAAAGCCATTCCCTACATGGAGCGCTTTCTCCAGACCCAGACCAAGGACACCAACGGAATGTTCGTTCTTGCAAGGGCCTACTACCTTAACGCTGAATACGACAAGGCTATTGCCCTTTACGACAAGATTATAGAGCTTGCACCAAGCAAAGAGAAGGTTGCAGACGCGCAGAACAACAAAAAGATTGTGCTTGACGCTCAGTATGCAAATAATTAACTTTAATAGGTGGATGTTTTAAATCTTGCAATAGCTTCTATTGATTTCCTTACGCTAAGGGAAAAGATTCTTTTAAGAAAGAATATTGACACGTTGGAGCACCTTGCGATAATGTCTATAGGAGAGCTTTCTTCTATAATAGGCAGGGCTGTTCGCTCTGAATGGAAGGGAAAGTGGACTGCAGCACTTGCTGAGCGTAGTCTTAAAATAATGGATGCGCTTGGAATTGCTTGCCTTGTCTACGGGGAAAAGGACTATCCGCCGCTTTTGGCAGAAACTTTTGACCCTCCCTACGTTTTGTTTTACCGCGGAAACTTGGCCGTATTAAAAGGCCACTGCCTTTCCGTTGTGGGAACAAGGCGCGTTTGCCGTGAAAGTGCAGAGGCTGCTTTTGAATTTGCAAGGCAGGCTTGCGCGTCGGGCTGGACTGTGGTAAGCGGTCTTGCGGACGGAATTGATTCCTTTGCCCACAGGGGTGCAGTTTCGCTTCTGGAGGAAGGTAAGCTTGGACTTGCCCCTACTGTTGCGGTGCTTCCCTGCGGAATAGACACTGTAGTTCCGGGTGCAAACAAAAGGCTTGCCGCTTCCATTCTAAAGGGTGGCGGTTGCATTGTAAGCGAATACGCTCCCGGAGTTCCTGCGGAAAAGTGGCGCTTTGTGCAGAGGAACAGGATAATTGCGGCCCTTTGCCAAGGAACGCTTGTTGTGCAGGCTCCACCCAACAGCGGTGCACTGATTACAGCAGACTTTGCCCTTGACTACGGACGCGAGCTTGTCTTCCACAAGAGCTGCTTCTGTCCGGATGCAGTGCGCATAAGTGAGGCTGCAAAGAAATCCCTGCTTAGCCGTGGGGGAGGGGCTTTTTCTGCAAAGGCTGCCAGAACATGCGCTTCTTATGTAGAAGACGGAGCTTGCGTGGTTCAGAATTTTGAAGAATTCGTAAAGGTCTTGGGGTCAGAACCCGGATCTCATACTATAAATAAAGAACAGCTTGAACTTTTTTAGCAAGGGCTGGTTTTGAGGTGTACAAATGGCTGTGAAAGCTGCTAAGAAAAAGTCAAAGAAAACGCTTGTCATAGTGGAGTCTCCCGCTAAGGCAAAGACCATAGAGCATTACCTTGGGCCGTCCTATACGGTAAAGGCTTCGATGGGGCATTTGATTGACCTGCCAAAAAGCCGCCTTGCAATAGACATAGCAAACGATTTCCAGCCCGAATACATAACGGTGCGCGGAAGGGCAAAGCTTCTTAAGGAACTGCAAAAAGACGCAAAGAATTCCGACGAAGTTCTCCTTGCATCTGATAACGACCGCGAAGGGGAAGCAATAGCCTGGCACCTCTACAATTCGCTTGCGGAAAAAACTGCCGCACCAATCAAGCGCATAGTCTTTAACGAAATTACGCCTGTTGCCATAAAGGAAGCGGTAAAGCATCCCGGTACAATCGACGAGGCAAAGGTCAATGCACAAAAGGCACGCCGCGTGCTTGACCGTCTTGTTGGCTACAACCTAAGCCCGCTTCTTTGGAAAAAGGTAAAGAACGGACTAAGTGCAGGACGCGTTCAGTCTGTAGCCCTCCGCCTTATTTGCGACCGCGAAGAAGAAGTTTCAAATTTCATCCCGGAAGAATACTGGACCCTTGACGCAGACTTCTTAAAGGGTAAGACAAAATTTACAGCCCAGCTTGTTCAGTACAAGGGTTCAAAGCCGGAGCTTAAGAGCGAAAAAGAAGTTCAGAACATAATAAACGTAATCCAGAACAGCGACTGCCTTGTTACCGACATAAAGGAAAGCGAAAAGACCGTTAGGCCAAAGGCTCCATTCACCACAAGCAAAATGCAGCAGGCAGCGGCAAACCGCCTGGGCTTTACTTCTAGAAAGACAATGCAGGTTGCCCAGCAGCTCTACGAAGGCATTCAGATTGGCTCAACCCGCGTTGGTCTTATTACCTACATGCGTACAGACTCTGTTCGCATCTCACAGACAGCAATTGACGACGTCCGCGACTGGATTGGAAAGAATTTCCCCGCAGAACTGCCGCCAGAAAAAATTGAATACTCTGTAGGAAAGGGTGCCCAGGATGCCCACGAAGCAATCCGCCCCACCTACGTAAAATACACGCCGGAAAGCGTAAAGGAATACCTTACCCATGACCAGCTGCGCCTCTATTCAATAATCTGGGAACGCTTTGTCTCAAGCCAGATGAACAACGCAAAGTCCAAGACAACAAGCGTAGACATTACCGCAGGGGACGCCCTCTTCCGCGTAAGTGCAAGCCGCCTTAGCGAAAAGGGCTTCTACAACGTAATAAAGACCCTTTCATCAAAAGAAGAAGTTACTGGAAACCTTCCTTCCCTAAAAGTGGGCGAAAAACTTGTCACGCAAAAATTCTACCCTGAGCAGCACTTTACCCAGGGGCCTGCCCGCTACACGGACGCTTCCATCGTAAAAACCCTGGAAGAAAAGGGAATAGGCCGCCCTTCAACATACGCGCCTATCATCTCCGTACTCCTTGACCGCTATTACGTAACCCGCATAAACAAGCAGCTTGTTCCAACCCAGCTTGGAAAAATCATCTGCCGCATACTGGTTGAATCCTTCCCGGAAGTTATAAACGAAAAATTCACTTCGGACGTAGAAAACGACTTGGACAAGGTAGAGCAGAACACTTTGGTCTGGAACAACATGATTGGAGGCTTTTTCCAACCCTTCAAAAACCGCGTTGACCAGGTTATGGAAAGCCAGGAAAGCCTAAAGGGTTCCTTGGACGAAACAACCGACCGCATCTGCGAAAAGTGCGGAAAGCCCATGGTAAAAAAACTTGGCCGCTTCGGCTACTTCCTCGCATGTTCAGGCTTCCCCGAATGCCACAACACAAAAAGCATACCGCTTGCAAAATGCCCAATGCCGGGCTGCACAGGAGACATAGTTGCCAGAAAGACAAAGGGACGCGGAAAAGAATTCTACGGCTGCACAAACTACCCCAAGTGCGGATTCATCACGCATTTTAAGCCCATCGACGTTTACTGCCCCAAGTGCAAGTGGCCTCTGGTAGAAAAGTTCGACAAAAAGAACGGAAGCTACAAGAGCTGCATCAACCCAGAATGCGATTACCTGCACTCGCCGGACGAAGCAGTTGCCGCAGAAGCCGCCGGTGAATTTGCCCGCGCCAACGAAGAAGACAAAAAGAACGGCCGCTAATGCTGAACAGTCATGCATGAACCGTCAAGTAGAACCGTCATGCTGAACTTGTTTCAGCATCTATGAATGTTAGCTGTTTGATGACTCTTATAGTTCACAGACATGCTGTATAAGCTCAAGCGGTGTAAGAGCATAGTCGCATGGTGCAAGGCGCGATGCCAGGGCGTGGGCAAGAGATGCGTTTACCGCGCTTTCTTTTGCGCTCCAGCCCTGTGCCAAAAGCGAAGCCACAAGTCCAGAAAGAACGTCTCCGCTTCCACCCTTTGCAAGGGCATTGCTTCCGTGTGGATTGGCGTACACGCATACCCTTCCGTTTTCCGTAAGCGCAATAAGAACCACAGCTCCTTTTAGCAAAAGAACTGCCCCGGGAAAGCAAGCGCAGAATTTTTTTGCAAGCTCAAAGGCATTTGTACAAACTTCCCCAGTTGAATATTTTCCAAGACCGCAGTTTTCAAGCAGCACCGAAAATTCCTTGGGGTGTGGGGTAAGAACTAGGCTGGCATTTTTTCCGCAAGCAGTCCTTTTTTTTAGAAAGTCCTTTATCCTTGGCGAATAAAAAATGTCCGCATCAAGCAGGCAGGGAATATCCTCATTTTTTTCAAGAAAGTCAAGGTAAGCCTCACTGTCTTCATCCTTCCTGCCAAGCCCCATTCCAAGCCCAACGGCACTTGTGTTTGCGGGAAATTCATCGCCTGCCATAAGCTCGCATGGAATGTTTTTTTTGTCCGCATTTTTTGCCGCATCCTTTGCAACATCCTTTGCCACAAGCGTAACAAGCCCTGAACCAAAGCGCAGTGCCGCATTTGCCGCAATAAGGGCTGCCCCTGTTTTTTCGCCTGCAACAATAGCCGTATGCCCAAAAGTCCCCTTGTTTACGTTTTGCTTTTTTCTGTGGGGAAGGCTAAGGTCGCTTTCTTCAAGAAGCATGGCACACTCTTCTGCTCCGCCTTCAAACAATTCCCGGTCAATGCCAAGGTCTGCCACTAAAATTTTTCCGCATGCATCCTTTGCAGTACTGCTAAAAAGTCCAAGCTTTAAAGCCCCCATCGTTACGGTAAGATCAGCCGCAAAAAAATCTTCCGCCGCATTTCCGTAAGAGTCAAGGCCAGAAGGAATGTCGCAGGCAATCTTCTTGCATTCAAGGGCATTAAGCTTTTGCATCAGGCATTTTATTTCATCCGTAAACTCACCGTGGAAGCCGCTTCCAAACACGCAGTCTACCACGCAGTCAAAGTCCTTGCCGTTTTCATTCAGGAAATTTTCCGCATCCCTTGCATTAACAACATTCACCCCGCATTTGACCGCCCGCTCCTTTTGCAAAAGACAAGCCGGACTTTTTGCCTCCAAGGCTTCAAGAACCGTAAGCTTTTTACCTGCCGAACAAATCCTTCTTGCAAGAGCCCAGCCGTCCCCTCCGTTGTTTCCAGAACCAGTTGCTATAAGAATGGCCTCATCTTTTTTTAGCTCCTTTTCCAAAGCCATGGCCGCGTTTTCCATCATTATGTCTTCCGTAAGGCCAAAAGCATCCCTTGCCGCCTTGTCCAGTATCCTTGAATCAAAAAAAATCTTTTGCATGAAATTCATTATAAAAAAAATGTGCAACTCTTTCAATTTCATGTTGGCTTACACTGACCGTAAAAATCAGTGAGAAAACTCACTGAAATTCAGTGGGTAAAACTCACTGGAATTGTTTCTGCATGGATTTATAATAGAACTATAATTTTCTTAATGGAGGTTTTATATGCAGGTAGGGAATGTATATAATCTTGCTACCCCCTCTCCTATGCTATACTTATGTTGAGTTAAAATCATGTAGAAGCCGTCCAAGGCTGAAGCGCACGTTCTTTTTTGATTACATGGAAGAAGCGAAAAACAGCGGGGAAAAAGACTCGTTTCCCGAAATAAAAATCATAGTCTATAGCGAAAACACCTTCCCCAGTTTTTTGAACGCCACAATAGAAGCGGGCGCAATGGGGTATGTTGCAAAACTGAGCGACGGACGGGAACTTAAAAACGCCATCGACTCCGTTCTGAGGGGAATACTTTACGTGGATCCCGTTAGAAAATAGGGGCAAACAATCGGATTGCTTCGCGGACTCTGGAAACTTTGTTGCGAATATGCCTCCGGGAACAGTGCCTTCCGGGGGTGAAGTAATTATTACATGTCCCATATCTGACTCTACTAAAAAAATCAAGATACATTATTGCGATATCCAAAAAAAATGTAAAAAATGATAAAAAATATCTATTAAAAAGTGTAATATATTGCTTGAAATTTACATAAAACCATATATAATATACTTGTGAAGCGAAAAATTACGGATCAACTTTTAAAATGGAAGGATTCCTCAGAACGAAAGCCCCTTGTTTTGCAGGGAGCCAGGCAGATAGGCAAGACTTACATCGTCTCTCATTTCGCCGGGATTTCCTACAAAAACTCAGTCTACTGTAATTTTGAAAAAGAAAAATCACTTGCTTCCTTGTTCAACAATCTTTCTCCAAAAGATATCATCGCAAATCTTTCCGCGCTAAAACGTCAGGCCGTAATGCCAAAAGAAACCCTGCTTATTTTCGATGAGATTCAAGCCTGTCCGCAAGCACTTACCTCGCTCAAATATTTTTGTGAGGAAGCGAATGACTATCACGTAATTGCTATGGGCTCTCTGCTTGGAGTTTCCGTAAACAGGGGTGAAAGCAGTTTTCCGGTTGGCAAGGTTCAAATCCTTGATATGTTCCCGATGGATTTTGAGGAATACCTTTGGGCAAAAGAAGAAGATTTTCTGGTTGAAAAAATCAAAGCCTGTTACGAAAAAGATTCTCCGCTCGAAGAGGCCATGCACGAAAAGGCACTGGCCCTTTACAAAGAATACCTTTTTATCGGAGGAATGCCGGCTGTCGTGTCAGATTTTGTAAAAAATAAAAATGCTCAGCTTGCCTCAATTCTCCAGTCGGACATTCTGGAAGCATATCTAAACGACATGGGAAAATACAACAAGAAAAGTGAAATTTCAAAGACTCGGCTTGTTTACAGAAATATTAGCACGCAGCTTTCAAAAGTCAACCGGAAATTCCAATACAAATATATAAAATCAGGCGGAAGGGCGGCGGAATTTGAAGATGCAATAGAATGGGTGTGTCTTGCAGGAATCGCAAAAAGAGTTTTCAAACTGGAGCAGGTAAAACTTCCCTTGCAGGCAAACAGCTCGGACTCAGACTTTAAATTCTACATGAGCGACACAGGACTTTGCTGCCGGGTACAGGATTTACTTATTGAAGATATTTTGTATGACAATCCTTTGATGAATGATTTCAAAGGTGGCCTCACTGAAAACTATGTCTGCACGCAATTGATTACTAACGGTTTGAATCTTTTTTACTGGACCAGCGGAAATCAGGCGGAAGTTGATTTTGTTTCCAGAATAGGACAGGACATAATTCCCATAGAAGTAAAATCCTCCGTGCACACACAGTCAAAGAGTCTTGCAGTTTACGCCTCAACATATAAAACCCCATATTGCATCCGCATTTCCGCAAAAAATTTCGGCTTCGAAAACGGAATCAAATCCATCCCTCTGTATGCGGTGTTCTGCATAGGGGAATTATAGCAAAAACTCTCTTGATATGAGGGCGTTTTTGCATAAGATGTATTTTTCGTAATATAATGATTTGCAAGGAGAATCGAAATATGAAGAAATCATTATGCCTGCTTTTTTTGGTTTTTGCGTTTTCTGCATTGTGGGCACAAAATAGCGGCAAGAAAGTAACTGTTACCGGACTTGTTGGTGAAATGGTTACTTATGGTGCGCCTGGTTATGGAGAGAATCCTGAAGAAGATGATATTGAAAAGTTTTTTGTCCTTATTCCTGATTGGGGACAAAAGTGCGATGGGAAAGTCGTTGAATGGGGTGGCGAAGAGGCAGAGGAAGCGGTGCTGAATTCTGCCATGCAGCTTATTCTTATGAATCGGGACATATCGCTAAAAACTGGTGTGCGCTATCGGGTTACAGGAACAATCATGCAAGCGCAAACCGGGCATCATCACACAGATTTTTTGCTTTGCGTTGAATCTGTAAAAATTCTTAGGACAAAGTCTGTGGTGCGAAAATTATATTGATAAAGGATGATTTTTTATATAATCGTCTATGCTGTCCAGAATATAGTTTTTTCCCTGCGTGTGAAGGATTTCGGCGTTGTCTGCAAGATAGGAAAGTACGCCTTTTTTGTAGCCAGCGAATACAAATAGAGCCTAGCCCCGATTGGAAGGGCGGCGTAGCCGGCCACCGCAACGAAGTGAGGAGGCTGGAGCGAAAGCGGAACCCTGGAAAGCGGGATAAAATACCCTCCGTGGCATTTTATCCCGCAAGTTTTCTGGCGAAAACTTGCCGTTTTCTTATGTTAACAAATGACGCGCCCTCCATGGCGCTGCTTGTTTTACAGGATAAAATGCCGCGGAGTTTGACCGGTCACGGAGGACCGGGCACAGTTTAACCATAAAAGTGGCTCCAAATTAAGGAACATCTATTGTATAATTCCAAAAAATTCTTTATAGTGGTATGCAACCGAATTTTTCGTTTTTTCTTTTGGAGGACTTATGACTATCGCCCAGATGCTAGAGCAGAGCGGAATTTTGACTTTGCTCGGAATGTGTGTGGTTTTTGCGTTTCTGATTATAATGATCGGAGCAATGAATCTGCTTCACGGCGTGATTCATCTTTTTGGTTTGGACAAGGCTGAACCGCCTGCTGCTTCTGCCGCTTCTGCCGCCTCTGGCATTGCCCCCGCAGCTTCCCAGGCAGACAATGGTGCCCTTGTTGCAGCAATTGCCGCTGCCATCCATGAGAAAGAAGCCTAAAATTTAGCCGCTTTTTTACTCGCTTAACAAGAAAATATTATATATGGAAGATTTCCGTAAATTATAGAGAGGTTTTTATGTCTAAGGTTGGAATTTCCGAATTGGTTTTACGCGATGCCCATCAGTCACTGCACGCTACACGCATGACTACGGCAGATATGCTCCCCGCATGCCCCATGATTGACAAGATTGGTTACTGGGCAGTTGAAGGCTGGGGCGGAGCTACATACGACAGCTGTATCCGCTTTTTGAACGAAGATCCGTGGGAACGCTTGCGCAAGCTCCACGCCGCTTTGCCTAATAATAAGATTATGATGCTCTTGCGCGGACAGAACCTTTTGGGATACCGCCACTATGCAGACGATGTTGTAGACAAGTTTGTTGAAGCCTGTGCAAAGAACGGCATTGACGTTTTCCGCATTTTTGATGCCTGCAACGACCCACGCAACCTTGAACGCGCTACAAAGGCCGCTAAAAAGACCGGTAAGCATGTTCAGATGGCAATTTCTTATGCCGTAACTCCTTACCATACAATAGAAAAATATGCAGAGCTTGCAAAGACTTATGCAGAATTTGGCGCAGATTCAATCTGTATTAAGGATATGTCCGGTTTGCTTAAGCCTTATGTTGCTTACGACCTTGTAAAGGCTGTAAAGAAGGCTTGCGACCTTCCTGTAGAAATCCACACACACTCAACGACAGGCCTTTCTGTTGCCACAGAGCTTAAGGCAGCAGAAGCAGGTGCAGACGTTCTTGACACCGCAATTTCTTCCATGGGTATGGGTACAAGCCACAGCCCTACAGAAACTGTTGTAGAAATGCTCAAGGGCACTGAATACGACACTGGCCTTGACACAAAGGCTCTTCTTGAAATTGCCGCTTACTTCCGCGAAGTGCGCACACACTACGCTTCTCTTGAGTCCAAATTCCTTGGTGCAGATACACGCATCCTTACATCCCAGGTTCCGGGCGGTATGCTCTCCAACTTGGAAAGCCAGCTTAAGCAGCAGGGTAAGGCAGACAAAATGGACGACGTTCTTAAGGAACTTTCACTTGTTCACAAGGACGTAGGCTATGTTCCTCTTGTAACACCTACAAGCCAGATTGTTGGAACACAGGCTGTATTCAACGTACTCTTTGGCCGCTACAACAACATGACCCAGGAATTCCGCGACCTTCTTGTTGGAAAGTACGGAAAGCTTCCTGCTGAACCAAACAAGGACCTTGTTAAGAAGGCTCTTGAGCAGAACAAGATGGATGAAGTTCTTACATGCCGTCCTGCAGACAAGATTGAGCCTGAATGGGACAAGATGGTTGCAGAGGCAAAGGCAAACGGCGGAAACGGTTCTGAGGAAGACGTTCTTACTTATGCAATGTTCCCAAAGGTTGCTCCTGGCTTCTTTAAGAACCGCGCAAACGGCCCTGTAGACGCAAAGGAAACATTCGGCAAGGTTGCAGCTCCTGCTTCTGAATCTTCTTCAAAGGGCGGCTCTTACACAATCACAGTAAACAGCACTTCTTATTCTGTTACTTCAGACGGAAAGGGAAATATTTCTGTAAACGGAACACCTTATACGGTTGCATTTGGTGCGGCAGGTTCAGCTCCTGCGGCTGCGGCTCCAGTGGCAGTTGGCGGTGTTGACGTTAAGGCTCCTGTTGCGGGTACTTTGCTTAAGCAGTGCTTTGCAAACGGCACAAAGGTTTCTAAGGGACAGACTGTAATCATCGTTGAGTCCATGAAGATGGAACTTGAAGTAAAGGCTACAGAAGACGGAACAATCACCTATACAGTTCCAACTGGAACCCAGATTACAAACGGACAGGTTCTTGCTACAATCGGCGGCGTGGTAAAGGCAGCTCCTGCACCTGCTGCTTCACCGGCTCCTGCTGCTTCACCGGCTCCTGCTGCTCCTGCACCCGCATCTGGAAACGGCAAAAAGGTAAATGCCCCTGTTGCAGGCGTACTCCTCCGCACATGCGTTTCAGAAGGCGCTACAGTAAAGGCAACGGACAACATCATCATCATTGAGTCCATGAAGATGGAGCTTGAAATCAAGGCTGGCGCAGACGGTAAGGTTCACTTCCTTTCTACTGTTGGCAGCCAGGTTGCAAACGGTCAGCCCGTAGCAGAAATCAACTAAGGACTGGAGAAAGATATGAATTCAAAAGTTCAGTATAGCAAGAAAATATTCCTTATCATGCTTGTCATGCTTTTTGCCGCTGGAGTTGTTTCCTTTGGCACAAAGGCTTTGGCAAGTGACGGCAGTGCTGCTGCGGCCACAAATAGCGAAGGTCTTGAAAGGGTAATCGTAGGTACGGAAGACTGGCACGGTTCAAAGGACATTTCCGTAACACAGTTCATCAGGAACATTGGAAAGTCTACCGGTATCTACAAGATGATTCATCAGGAAACCGCAGAGGAAAGGGCAGAGTCCCAAAGAAAGGCTTTGGAAGCTGAAGCAAAAAAGAAGGCTGGCGAGGCAGAACTTGCAAACTCTCCCGCAAAGCCAGGCTGGCAGTACGTAATCATGATTGCGGTCGGCTTCCTTATTGTATACCTTGCAGTTGCAAAGGGATTTGAACCGCTTCTCCTTATCCCGATTGGATTCGGTACGATTCTTGTAAACATTCCGGGTGCTGGTATGGGTAACCTTCCCGACGGTATGCTTGCAATCATCTACAAGGCTGGTGTTGGAAACGAATTCTTCCCCATGCTCATCTTTATGGGCATTGGCGCAATGACGGACTTTGGCCCGCTTATTGCTAACCCAAAGACTGCAATCCTTGGCGGTGCCGCACAGTTCGGCGTATTCTTTACGCTCTTCGGTGTTGCCGTAATGGACATCTTTGGACTTAACTACAACATCATGCAGGCATGTGCAATCGCAATCATCGGTGGCGCGGACGGTCCTACATCAATCTACGTTTCCGGCAAGCTTGCACCAGAGCTTATGGCTGTAATCGCAGTTGCCGCATATTCGTACATGGCACTTGTTCCAATGATTCAGCCACCAATCATGAAGCTTCTTACCACAAAGAAGGAACGCCTGATTCACATGGATCAGCTTCGCCCTGTAAGCAAGACTGAGCGCGTATTGTTCCCGCTCATGCTCCTTATTCTTACAATCCTCCTTTTGCCGCCTGCAGCACCGCTTATTGGTATGCTTGCATTCGGTAACTTTGTGCACGAGGCAGGTTGTGTTCAGCGCCTTTCAAAGACAATGGAAAACGAGCTTATGAACATCGTTTCCATTTTGCTTTCTCTTGGCGTTGGAAGCCAGATGACTCCGGAAAACATCATCCGCCCAGAGTCTGCCGGAATCATCCTTCTTGGACTCGTGGCATTCTCTGTTGCTACGGCCGGCGGTTTGTGCATGGCAAAAATCATGAACCTCTTCCTTCCAAAGGGAAAGAAAATCAACCCGTTCATCGGTTCTGCCGGTGTTTCTGCCGTTCCAATGGCAGCCCGCGTTGCAAACAAAGTTGGCCAGGAATATGATCCTTCAAACTTCCTCCTGATGAATGCAATGGGCCCCAACGTTTCTGGCGTTATCGGAACCGCAATTGCAGCCGGTGTCTTTATAGCCACGTACGGTTTGTAATAACATAAACTTTATCGCAATGCCCTGTAACGCATTTGTTGCAGGGCTTTTTTTATGGGCGCATTTTTGCTTTCGCAAAAACCGGGCTTTCCGCCGTTCCGCGTCTTACGCGCTCCATTCCCGGTGGTTGGCAGAAAAAAAAAACTTTTCATCCTGCCCGCAACGCCATTTTAATCATCACTAAAAACACCCCTAACAATTCACCCACCGGGAACGCCTCCGGCGCGGCTCCAATCCCTTGCGCGTCGTTTACAGAAGCCTTTTTTTGCAAACTTTTAATTTCTTGGGGAGTGTGGTATAATGATGGTATGGCATAATAAAACGTATCGGTGCAGATAAAAACGGACACTGGGAACTTTCAAACAATGCCCGCTGGAACGGTTATACAGTACCACCGACAAGCAATGCTAACTACGGCTAGATCAAAGATTTCAGCTACAAGATTAGACTGTAGGAACGGTTAACCCTATTAAAAAATAGCGAAGACCGTTAGGTCTGAGTAAATCCGTTTGTTAATAATTATGGAGTGAACATGCAAGAAAAAAATCCTTTTGAAATAGATTTTGAATCCTACATCCGCGAAGGCGAGCCTGACAAAAAAGAAAAAAGCATTGCCTGGTCAATAGCAACAGGCTTGCAGCAGGTTGATGGGCTTACTCCTTCAAAATACCTTTACGAAACTGCAAAGCGTAATATTGAAGGTGAGATTTCAATTGAAGAAGCAAAAAAACTTATAGACTCTTATTACAAATCAAAAATATCCCGTCCCGAAGATGATGATGACAAGGAAGAAGCAGATAAAGTCTCGACTAGAATTACAGAACTGCTTTCCGAAAAATCTTTTAGTTTTACTCCTAATCAATTATTATCGATTCACGAGCGTTTATTCAAAGGCGTATTTTATAAAGTGAAAGCTGGAAAATTCCGTGACTACAATATCACAAAAAAAGAATGGGTTTTAAATGGTGACACAGTTTTGTATGCCAATGCTGACCTGATTAAAGAAACGCTAAAATATGATTTTGAAACAGAAAAAAACTTTGACTATTCCAAATTGTCAAAGGAAGATGCTGTAAAGCATATTACACGATTTGTTGCGAACATGTGGCAGATTCATCCATTTGGAGAGGGCAATACAAGAACAACCGCTGTTTTTACAATCAAATATCTTCGTTCGTTAGGCTTTAATGTAAACAACGAACCATTTGAAAAACACAGCTGGTACTTCCGAAATGCTTTAGTCCGCGCAAATTATACAAACATGCAGAAGGGCATTTATATGAATATGGAATACCTTGAAAAGTTCTTCCGCAACATTCTGCTTGGCGAAAACAACGAACTTAAAAACCGCTATACCCATATTGATTATGATGGATACATCAAAAAGTTCGGAGATAATCAAAAAAGTTCGGAGAAAAATCAGCCTATAAATGATACACAAAAATCACACGAAAGTCACAGTAAAGTCACTGTAAATTTAACAGTGGTACAACAAGATATAATTACAACCATAAAACAAAATCAATTTGTTTCTCAGACAGAAATTGCAAAAGAATTATCTCTAGCCCGCGAGACTGTAAATCGCAACATGAAAAAAATGCAGGAGCAGGGCATCATTCAGCGTATCGGTGCAGATAAAAACGGCCGCTGGGAAGTTATCGAGTGAAAAAGATATGCACCTTGTAGAAATCCACAGAACGTCTTGTATATTAAAAAAAGGCTTCCTGCATTACAAAAATACAGAAAGCCCCTAAGGCTTATGCCGCTATGGTAATAGTTTTACTTATTGCACTTACAGGAGATTTTAATTCCTTGTCTCCTGAACACCAGCGTGTTCTTAGGACGATGCAGTAAGAGCCTTCCGCAAGGGAATCTGGAACGTAGAATTCAAGTGACTTGGGTTTGTTGGCACTAATCGTTTCTGAATTTACACTTGTCCATTTTGATTCGTCTTTGCAGACAGAGCCGTCTTCTTCGAGTGGGGCAAACCAAAGACCTGAGTCTTCGCCCAAAAGTTTAAGGCGGCTGCCTGTAACCTTTACACCTTTACCTTTGGAAAGAATACGGTTTTCGTTCTGGTTGAAGGTGTTAATTATCCTATCAAACACAGGTGCTGAGTCTGCGATAATCACCTTGTCAACCTTAAGACTGTCTACCGCTTCCTGAGCCTTTGTACTCGGAGTAAAGCAAATCTTAAAGCCTGGTATGCTTGATTCTCCTGGATTCTCTCCAGAGACAATGCCTGCAATTCCAATGTACATGATTCCTATTCCAAGCACGTCTACCGCGTTTCCGTTTTGGCAAGCGCGAAGCATCTCGTTTCCCAAAAGGTTTGCTACATGCTGAATCATGTAGGGACTAACACCCTCGTTTTTTTCGGAAATTGATGCTATTAAATTTTCAAGAGATACTGTGTTTCTTGTTACACGTCCAATAAAAGAATTTTCATCAGATGAAAACTGATTTTTACGCAGAGTAACGCTAAGAATGCTGTCTGCGTTTTTGAAATTAGAAGCTACCATAATATTCTATGCCTCTTTGAATGGTGGTCGCTTTGCGCCTTACGGTAAAAGACCACCATGGATTAAAATGTTTTGTCAAAGCCGAACACAACGGAACGGTGCAAGACCAAAACTCAAAGCAGAGTCCATATTTCCCAAAACACTGCTGCAAGAAAAAAAGTCTTTGACAGAAGCATAGATATGTAGTATAATAGAGTAATTAGTTTAGGTTCTATTATGGAATCTATGCAAAGCCTTTGTTTAACGCCAATTAAACAGAGGCTATTTTTTTTGCACTAAGGCCATCTAAAAAATCCTCCATTTCTGCTGATTTTGTGCCATGATTTTAGACGCAATTCGTTTCATAAAACTCTCTGTAAGAGTTTCATGGTTCTGGCAATAAAAGAGCGCAAGAGAAATCTGGTTCTCGCTCATACAAGAGCTAAAATCCGCATCTCCTGCGCTTTGTGCTTTAAGTAACTCATCCTCGCTGAATACAAGCAAGGTTGTAAGCAAGTCTGCTATGTTTTCGTATATGTTCATAGCAATGACTCTTGAAAAGGCATCAAGCTTTTCAATCTCTTTTATGCCAATGTTAATATTAAAATAGTTGATCAGACCCCAGTGCGAAATTTCATGCGCAATGGAAACAAGTGCAGTCTTGTCGCCGTTGCAAGCCTTCTTGTAAACAGATTCCTTTATGCCAATCTCGTGGTGATGTTCTGAATGTTTGTAATAAGCCTGAACGCTTTCTTTGCAGTTCCACTCGCTGTCTGCAATCACATTGAACTCAAAATGATTGTCTGCCATGCAGAGTTTGTTTTCTGCAATGCTCAGCGCGGGAAAAGTTTGTGAGGAGTCGAGCCCAAAGAATTTCTTGAACTCGACTGCCATCTTTGTAAAATCCACAATCATCATAAGGATGACGGTACCAACTACACTAATCTGATCTGCCATCAAATAACCTCCATGCTACATAGGCTTAGCTTCCGACTTCATTTTTTGCAAGAACTCCTTTACTTCTGCAAGTTGCTGCCTGTTCATCTGCGACAAGTCGTGCGCAAACATAACAGCTGTGTCTACATATTCAGGCAGAATGTCCTGCTGAATACCCTTGAGGCCGATTTCGACCTTCTCCCTTGATTCTGCAACAAGTCGCGCAAACTCAAGCTTTTGTTCGTCTGAAAGACTGTACTTTGCAAAAAGATTGTCTTTCATCTCTTCCGGTGCGATACGTTTTCCGTTCTCGATTGCCGAAAGATAAGCGGCAGAAAAGTCAATTTTGTCTGCCATATCGCCTAAGCTCTGATCGTTGTCAATGCGCAACTTCCGAAGAAACTTTGCGATTTCTGTCATATGCCCCTGCCCATTTCCTGCGGAAACTCCGCAGTTTTTCTTGTAAGATGAATTTCATCTTACTCTGGTTTCTCAAGTTGTGTTTATTCTACTGCAAAAAGTTGATTGTGTCAATACATTTGTTGAAAAAAAATTACAAATTGTAAAGAGTGGCAATAAAGGCCTTTCTTTGGGATGTATTATGGTCGGTATTGGGTGTAGAGAATGGACAGTATTTGCTTCAAAGTTGTATTAATAAAAATATTTGATATTTCGTGATTATATTCATCCTTTTTTAGTTAAACTGTGGTATAATGGATAGTGTGGATGTGGATTATCAGAAGCTTTGGAATATGATGAAAACCAAAGGAATTAAAAATAAAACCGATTTGATTCCTCTTGCAGGCATTACAACGAATATAGTTGCTAAGCTTAGTAAAGGCGAATTTATTTCAATGGAAAGCCTTAAGAAGATTTGTATTGCGCTAGAATGTGATGTTGGGGATATTTGCGTTGTAAACAATGTAAACTTAAATTATAAAAGTAATTAATTTGGAGTACGAATAAAATGCAGGATGTATTTAACTACCGTGACAAAGTAATAAATGAATATCAATCGTTTTCTAGAAGTTTTACTAATATTTCTGCTCCTGATATAAAAGCAGTTGTTGATAAGGAATATGAAGAAGGTCGTTATTGGCCTGATCCTCTCATCCAGATTAATCCAAACTATAAGACAGATAAAAATATAAATGAACTTTGCGATGATGGTACTCTTGAAAATGAATGTCGCTCAATATTTCAGGTAGACAAAAAAGAAGATGGAAGCGGTGGAAAAACAATGACTTTGTATTCGCACCAGCAAGAAGCTATTTCGTTTGCTGCTTTGAAGCAAAGTTATGTTGTAACAACAGGCACAGGCTCTGGAAAAAGTCTGTCCTTCTTCATTCCAATTGTAAATGAGATTATAAAGAATCGGGCTAACAATCATGGAAAAACATCTGCAATTATCATTTACCCGATGAATGCTCTGGCAAATAGCCAGCTTGAAGAAATCAGGAAGTTCTTGCGAGGCTACACAGATGGAAATGAGCCATTTACTGTTGGGCAATATACAGGTCAGGAAAATGAAGAACAACGCCAGTATTTAGCAGATAATCCACCTGATATTCTTTTGACAAACTTTATGATGATGGAGTTGTTGCTTACTCGCGGAACTCCTAAAGATAAAATTGTAATGAAGAACTGTGATGGATTGCAGTTCCTTGTTCTTGATGAACTTCATACCTATAGAGGACGGCAAGGTGCAGATGTTGCATTGCTTGTTCGTCGTTTAAGACAGAAGACACGTTCTCCAAATCTTGTTTGCATTGGAACATCTGCGACAATGAGCAATCAGGGAACTGAAATAGACCAGAATGCTGTTGTTGCTCAAGTTGCGTCTAAATTGTTTGGAACTACAATTTCTCCAAGTAATGTAATTGGAGAAACTCTTTCTCAGTCCACAGACCAAAAGTATAATCTTGAATCTGTGAAGCCCCTTCTTGCAAACAGAATAAAAACTCCTACTCCAGATTATAAGGATTTGGATGAGTTTTTAAATGACCCTATGGCTGTTTGGGTAGAACTTACATTGGGAATTGAGAAAGCTCCAAACGCAGCAGCCAAACGGGCAAAGCCTATTACTCTTAAACAAGCAGCAGAAAAACTTGCTAAAGATTCTGGAGCTTCTTTAGAAGATTCAAAAAAATCATTAACAGAATTCTTACTTAAAGCTCACGAGCAGAAAAGTGTAAATGGTCGTAAGCCGTTTGCATTTAAATTGCATCAGTTTATATCTGGTCCGGGAAATGTTCTTTGTACGTTGGAACCAGAAGGGCAGAGACTTGTAACTCTTAATTCACAAGTATTTGCTCCAGGTCGCGAAAAGGAAAACGTTCGTTTATATACAGCATATTTTTGTCGTGAATGCGGAACAGAATATTTCCCTGTAAGAAACGAAGAGGGACTTTGGCTTCCAAGAAATATAAACGAAGCTGCCAGCGATGAACTGGCAAGTGTTTCGGGATTTTTAGTTCCAATAAAATCGGGATTTAAATATACTTGTGAAGATGATGTTCCAGATAGTTGGTGGGATTATAAAGACGGCGGTGCAAAAATAAAGAAAGCAAACCGTCCTTTTATTCCTGAAGAAAAGATTGTTACAGAAACAGGTGATGTTGGAAATTCTAATTATGGAACTCATTTCTGGTATATTCCAGGAAAGATTCGTTTCTGTCCATGTTGTGGAATAGAGCATAAAACCGCAGGTAGTGATAGAAACAAATTAACAGGTCTTAGCGGGGAAGGCCGTTCATCTGCAACAACAATGATAACTCTTGCAATTCTTAATCAGCTTTACAAGAATAATCCAGATTTAGGAAAGAGCGGTTCAAATGATATTCGCAAGATGCTTGGTTTTACTGATAACCGCCAAGATGCAGCTTTGCAAGCAGGTCATTTTAACGATTTTATTTATCAAATTACTTTGCGTGGTGCATTGCTTCATGCAATAGAAAATAATGGCGGAAAACTCGCTTATGAAAATCTTTCTGAACAGGTTTTCAAGTCTTTAGGTTTTGATACAAAAAATAAAGATATTCTTAGTGAATACATGGTTAACCCAAACCTCGATATTCTGAGTGCCATAGAAACTGTCAAAAACGAAGAGAAATTTGTTCTTGGCTACAAGCTCATGGAAGATTTGTTCAAGGGCTGGAAGAACAATAACCCGCCGCTTGAAGTCCTTGGTTTGATGCACATTGAATACAAGAATCTTGAAGAATTATGCAAAGATGATTCTAGGTTTGTTGATAGCGCAATTCTCAAAGAATTATCTCCAGAAAAGCGCATTCTTTTTTATGAAACTGTTTTTGAGATTCTCAGGAAAAACCTTTGTGTCGATTCTATTTATCTTGTAAAAAGCGAGCAGGATAAAATTAAGAGTGTAAGCTATACCGACTTGGTAGGTCGTTGGGGCTTTGATGAAAATGAACATCTTTATACTTCTGAATATGTTGTTACAAAAGGTCGTTCTCGCTCAGATGGTCGCCGCGATTATTCAGTCGCAATGGGGGCAACATCCTTAATTGTTAGAACAATCAGAAACTCTCCAATCTGGAAAGAAACTCCATTTGTTACAGATATCCGTAGCTGTGATTTGGAACAAATACAGAATCTTGTAGAAGAAGCATTCACAATCGCTAAAAGCGCAGATATCGTTCGAAAAACTGATGCTGGCTGGATTCTCCATGCTAATAATCTCATCTGGTGTCTTGGCGAAGATGATATCATAAAAGGCAGAAAAAATGATTTCTTTATTGACGTTTACAACAATATAAAGGAAACATTTAATTCTAACAGTTACATCTTTGATTATTGGGCACATGAACATACAGCCCAAGTTGATTCTCAAGACAGAAAGTTGCTTGAAAAGCAATTCAGATACACTCCTAAGGATTTAGCAGAATGGAAAAAAGAAAATCCAGATAAGAAACTTAAGAGGCTTCCAGTTCTCTATTGTTCTCCAACAATGGAGCTTGGTGTAGATATTTCTTCTCTTAATACCGTTTATATGCGAAACGTACCGCCAACAGCAAGCAATTATGCTCAGCGTAGTGGTCGAGCTGGACGAAGCGGGCAGCCAGCATTGGTTGTTACATACAGTTCATCATTAAGTCCACATGACCAGTGGTTCTTTGAAAAGAGAACGGATATGGTTTATGGCGTTGTAAAAGCTCCAACTTTGGATATTACAAACAAAGAACTTATTACAAGTCATATTCATTCTATCTGGATGCAGGAAATGCAGTATGAGCTTGGAAACAGCATTTATGAATACGCTATCGACAAAGCTTCTGGCGACAAGCTCAGACTTAATCCAGATTTGATTTCTGCAATTAACAATGAGAATGTAAAGAATGCTGCCATAAAAGAAGCTTGTGTTGTTTTGGAAAATGTTCGTAATACAGTTACAGAAGATGAAAAAGATTTACCTTGGCTCAAAGATGAATATGCAGCAGAAGTTATAAAAGGTGCAGCAAAGAATTTTGACAAGGCTTTTGACAGCTGGAGAACATTATACAAGTCAATTCAGGCTCAGATAACGGAGGCTACACAAGCTTTGATAAGTCCAGTAACATCTCCTCGAGATAGGGACGCTGCTCTTAGTCGACAGCGTGATGCAAACAACCAGTTCAAAGTTTTGCTTGGCGGCTCAAAGGGCTCATCATCAAATTCAGACTTCTATCCATATCGCTATCTTGCAAGTCAGGGATTCTTGCCAGGTTATGACTTCCCTCGTTTACCACTTATGGCGTGGATTCCAGCAAGCCATTCCAGAAAAACTGGATTTGAAGACAGTGGAACAATGGTAAGTCGTCCTAGATTCTTGGGTATTAGTGAGTTTGGTCCACAAAGCCGTATCTACCATGAAGGCAGAACATACCAAGTTTATAAAGCAAAGCTTAGTTCGGCAAACGGTCAAATTACAACTGGCTCTGTCTTGGCAACAAGAAGCGTATGTGTTTGTCCTGTTTGTGGTTTTGGTCACTTTAGCGGAATAAACAATTCCGATATTACTGTAGAGCGTTGTGAGAGAGAAGGCTGTAATGCCGAACTCAAGAGCGATAACAGAATTGATTCACTTTACAGAATCGAAACTGTAGAAACAAAAGTATCTACAAGGATTTCTGCAAATGAAGAAGAGCGACTTCGTAAAGGTTATGAGCTTCAAACAGTTTTTCGCTATGCGAAAGAAAACGGAAGATTTGTCGTTTCTCATACTGAATTGTTTGAAGGCGAAGAACAAGTTGGTACTCTTGATTATGGTCAGAACGCTACTATCTGGATTATGAATAAAGGCTGGAGAAAGCGCAAGAATCCAGCAGTACTTGGATTTAATATAAATCCTCTTACAGGCCGCTGGGAGAAAGATCCAGGTGAAGAAGATGATGAAGAAAAAGAGGAAGACACAAAGCGAGTACAGCCACAGCGTATTGTTCCATTTGTGGAGGATACCCGAAACGTTCTTGTTTATACACCAATAGCAACTTGGGGTAATGATGATTTGGATGCGCCTGCAATGGCAACACTTGAATCGGCATTGCAAAGAGCAATTGAGGAAGAATTCCAGATTGAACAGTCAGAACTAAGTGTAATTCAGCTGCCTAATACAAATGAATGCACAAGTCTTATGTTTTATGAAGCAAGTGAAGGTGGAGCCGGTGTTCTTACACGTCTGGTTCATGATAAAGATGCTTTATCTCGTGTAGCAAAAGCTGCTCTTAAAATTATGCATTATGAATGGAACGAAGATGAGCCTTTAACATTGGAATCATTAAAAGATACAGAAGAAGACAAACCTCACAATACACGATGTGTAGCAGGCTGTTATAAATGTCTTTTGTCATACTACAACCAACCATTGCATGAAATGATAGACAGACATAATGAGCTTGCTCTAAAGGTGCTTATTAGTCTTACAAACGTAGAAGTAAAACTAAAAGAATCAGAAGCAGAACAGGCTGTTCAAACAAATGAAGAGGCTGCATCTTTAGATTCATATTTGAGAGATACAGATTGTATTCTTCCAGATTCATATAACCAAGCAATTATGAACGGGAAATACACAGTTCTTGCCCTCTGGAAAAGGGATCATCTGGTTATATTAAGTGAAGAACCAAATCAGGAACTTTCTGAATATCTGTCTAATAGAGGCTTTAATTATTTAGTCTTTGGAAAATCATCTGCTGAATGGGCACAGGCAATTCAACAACACAAAGACAAATTACCAAAAGATAATGATGACTTATAAGGATTAAGGTAGATAAAAAATGGCAAAAGTAGAATTTAACCCAGGAACACTTGTAAAAGTTCGTGGAAGAGAATGGGTTTTAGAAGCATGTGATATAGAAGACTGCATCAAGCTTAGACCTCTTGGAGGAACAGATAGCGATGTGCAGATAATTATGCCTTCGATAGAAGATACAGAATTAGAAAGCGCAACATTTCCTGTTCCAGACAGCGGTAAACCTGGTTCATATAGTTCTGCTTTGCTTTTAAGAAATGCCTTAAGACTTAAATTGACAAATGCTGCAGGTCCGTTCCGAAGTCTTGGTCACGTTGCGGTAGAGCCTCGTTCTTATCAGTTAGTTCCGCTTTTGATGGCATTAAAGCAGAATCCAGTTCGTCTTTTAATTGCTGATGACGTAGGTATTGGTAAAACAATTGAAGCAGGTCTCATTGTAAAAGAATTGCTAGAACGGGGTGAAATTACAAAGTTCATTGTTCTTTGCCCTCCTCATCTTGTTGAACAATGGGTAACAGAATTAAAAGAGCATTTTAATATTGACGCAGTTGGTATTACTTCAAGAAGTATTAGAAGCCTTGAAAAAGAAGTGCCAGTAAATGGGAGTTTTTTTGAACACTATACTGCTAGTGTTGTTTCACTTGATTATATAAAGGAACATGCTGAATGGTTTACTACTCATGCTCATCCAGATGCAATGATAGTTGTAGATGAAGCTCATACCTGCTGTGTTGGTGGCGGAAAACAACTTCGTTTTAATCTTCTTAAAAACTTAGCTCAGGATAAAAAACGAAATATGCTGCTTCTTACAGCAACTCCACACTCTGGAGATGAAAATGCATTCAGTAATCTTATCAGCTTGCTTGATCCAAAGTTTGAAGCATTGAACAGTCTTGAAGAAGCTAAGGATGATTTGAGAAAAGACTTGGCAGACCATCTTGTTCAACGCAGACGAAAAGATATTGTAAACTATCCTGGAAAAACAGCATTCCCAGAAAGACTTGTTACAGAAGTCTCATATAAACTTACAGGTAAGTGGGGTGATTTCTTTGATGAAGTACGTAAGTATTGTGTAAAGCTTGCTGAAAACTCAGAAAAAGAAAAAGGCTACAAAGGCCGTATGATGTGGTATGCAACATTGGCTCTCTTGCGTTGCATTTCTTCAAGTCCTGCTGCTGCCCGTAGCGCACTTACAACAAGACTTGGAAATTCAGAAGCACCAGATGAACAGAATCTTGACTTGCTTGAACAGAGCATTACTGATACATACGACGGAATTGGTGACGAGCTGAGTGAAGATGAGCAGATGATGGAAGTGAGTTTGGAAGAGTCATCTGAATTGGAAAAGCTCATTGAAAAAGCAAACACACTTAGCGGTAAAAAGGATGACCCAAAACTTGAATGCCTTATTAATCATATTGCAGAAATGTATAAAAATCAAAAGAAAAATGGTGTGGTATATCGTCCTGTAATCTTTTGTAAATATATAGCAACAGCTCATTATGTAGCGGAAGAATTGAAAAAGGAATTTTCAAATTCTGCAATAAGTTTTGTAACGGGTGAATATACATCTGACCAACGACAGGATATTGTAGAAGAACTTCAAAAAAATGATAACCCAATTCTTGTTGCAACAGACTGTCTTTCTGAAGGTATTAACTTGCAGGAAGGCTTTAATGCAGTTATTCACTATGATCTTGCCTGGAACCCGACTCGTCATGAACAGAGAGAAGGCCGTGTAGACCGATTCGGCCAGAAGTGCAGTCAGGTATGGTGTTCGATGCTTTATGGTGCAGATAATCCTGTAGATGGATTTATCTTTAATGTAATCCTTCGCAAAGCAAGGACAATTAAGGACAGTCTCGGTGTTTTAGTTCCTGTTCCAGAAGATGATGCAAATGTCCGCGTGGCTATAGTAAAGGCTGCATTACTGAAAGATAGAGTATCTGGAAATGGCCAGCAAGGCTCTTTGTTCTCTGATGAAGAACTGGGTATTGTTGTAAAAGAAGTAGAAACTAAATGGAACAAGCTTCTTGAAAAAGAAAAAGCAAATAGAACAGTATTTGCTCAGCGTGCAATGCATCCGGAAACTGTTGCTCCAGAATGGGAGAAAACAAAGAAAGCTCTGGGAGATTCAAAAGACGTAGAACGCTTCTTTACAGAAGCATCTAGAAGATTGAATGTAGGACTTGAAGACCAGGGTGAAAATTCATACATCCTTAATGTAACAACTCTTCCAGAAGAACTTAGAAAACAGATTACGCCAATTGCAAAAACAAATAAGGCTGGTCAGTTCAAAATCAGTTTTGATTATCCTCCGCGACAGGGCTATACCTTCTTACAAAGAAGCAATCCTGTTGTAACAAACTTTGCTTCTTATTTGCTTGAAGGGGCTCTTTCACCGAACTCTAAATCTACTGCAGCTCGTTGTGGAACTTATTTGAGTGATAAGGTTGAAGAACTTACAACAATCTATCTGTTAAGGATTCGCTATCAGATTAAAACAACAGGTTCAAGAAAAATCCTTATGGCAGAAGAATCTCTTGCTCTTGGAATTTCTGGTAGAAGCAATCCAAAAATTATAGCAGACGATGATGTGGAAAAGCTTCTGGACGGAAAACCAACTGGAAACCTTACGCCAGAAAAGATCAGCGATGAAGTTATAAAGTCTATTGACTATTACAATTCTAATGCAGAGGCATTTGCAAAGATTGCAAATGAACGCGCCCAGCAGCTTGCACATGACCACACTTCAGTACGTCAGGCAACAAACATCGACCAGAAGAGCGTAAAAGTAGAGGCATGTCTTCCTTGTGACTTAATTGGCGTTTATGTCCTTTTGCCAGACGGAGATTTGTAAGTAGGGATTGAGAATGGGGAATTGAAAATGAACGAAAGCTCAAGGAATCAATTTGAGATAGATTTTGACTCGTACATCATGCAGCGTGAACCAGGACAAAAAGAGAATGGAAAGCTCTGGCAGACCGCTATTGGGTTGCAACAGGTGGATGGGCTTACGCCGTCCGAATATCTTTATAAAACTGCAAAACGTAATATAGACGGTGAAATTACTATTGAAGAAGCCAAAAAGCTTATTGATTCATACTATGAGAGTCGGCGGGGCAGTGTGAAAGATGAAGACGGCACCGAAGAAGCTGATAAGGTTTCCGTCCGCATCCGTGAGATTTTAGCCGAAAATACATTCAGTTTTACACCAGATTTATTGCTTTCTATTCATAAACGGCTATTTACAGGAATTTTTTATAAAGTAAAAGCAGGACAATTCCGTGATTATAATATTTCAAAACGAGAATGGGTCTTGGATGGCGAATCTGTTCTTTATGCGTCGGCAGATATGATTAGACAAACTTTGGATTATGATTTTTGTCAGGAAAGGGCTTTTGATTATTCAAAGCTCTCAAAGGAAGAATCTGTTAAGCATCTTGCTCGTTTTATTGCAAATATATGGCAGATTCATCCTTTTGGAGAGGGAAATACACGAACAAGTGCCGTATTTGCAATAAAATATCTTAATTCACTTGGATTTGAAGTGAATAATGAACCGTTCGAAAAGAATAGCTGGTACTTCCGCAATGCCTTAGTTCGCGCAAATTATACAAACATGAAAAAAGGCATTTACATGAATACGGAATATTTGGAAAAGTTTTTCTGTAATCTTTTGCTTGGGGAATCAAACGAACTAAAAAACAGGTATTGTCATATCAGATATAATGGCGGAATAAATGTCCCTAATGTCCCTAAAAAAATGTCCCTAAATGTCCCTAATACCAATTTTACTGACCGTGAAAAATTGATTATTGATATATTGTCAAAAAAGAAAGACTCAACGGCAAAAGAAATTGCTCTTGAATTGGGTGTTACAGAAAAGACAATAAAACGAGATATTTCTTCTCTAAAAGAAAAAAATATGATTGAGCGTATTGGCGGCAAAAATGGCGGTCATTGGATTGTTCGCTCGGAGGCTGAAAAATGAAATCTAAACAGAATCAATATATAACACTTACATTAACAGGCTCGCTTTTCTCTGCCGATATGCTTTCTCTTATGGCGCAGGGACAGTCTTCTCATCAGACTGTAGAAGATTACAAACTTTTGCCAGGCTTGCGTTTTAGCGATGAAATTAGCCGTAGTTTTAACATTGCCCGCGCTTTATATAATGAATACAAAAAGAACAGAACAGAAACCTCTGCTTTTGATACAACTAAAAAATTCATTGAAGAGTTTTTTACAAAGTCTTTGAACTATGAAAC
>JAILHV010000044.1 GCA_024695625.1 Treponema sp. | reverse complement strand
CACCACTATGGAAAATGCAAAAAGAACAGTAACCTGCGGTGACTTGACTGCCGCCGACACAGGAAAAGACGTTATACTTAACGGATGGGTTCTCCGCACGAGAGGACTTGGCGGGCTCACATTCATACTTTTGCGTGACCGCTACGGAATTACTCAGGTTGTCGTTGGTGACAAGGCTTCCGAAGAGGTCAAAAAAACAGCAGCTTCCTTAAAGTCAGAATACTGCATTGCCGTTAAAGGCAAAGTTGCCGCCCGCAATCCCAAGGACGTGAACAAAGACATGTCCACCGGAGAAATTGAGGTAGAGGCAGACGAAATAGAAATCTTTACAAAGAGCGACGTTCTTCCCTTTGCAATTGACGAAGTTCGCCAGAAGGACGGAACGATTGTCCTTCCAAACGAAGACCTGCGCCTTAAGTACCGCTACCTGGACCTGCGCCGCGCACCAATGCAGCACAACATCATCCTGCGCTCAAAGGTTGCCTTTGCCACCCGCGAATTCCTTACGGAAAAAGGCTTCCTGGAAATTGAAACACCTACCTTTATAAAGTCTACACCGGAAGGAGCCCGCGACTACTTGGTTCCAAGCCGTGTTCACCCGGGAAAATTCTATTCCCTTCCCCAGAGCCCACAGCTTTACAAGCAGCTTCTTATGGTTTCCGGCTTTGACAAGTATTTCCAGATTGCACGCTGCTACCGCGACGAAGATGCACGTGGAGACCGCCAGCCGGAATTTACCCAGATTGATATGGAGATGAGCTTTACCAACCGCGAGGAAGTTCTTGAAACCACGGAAGGTCTTATGGGCTACATCTTCAAGAAGACCATGAACTACAGCCTTCCCGCAAAGTTTGACCGCCTAAGCTGGGACGATGCCTTTAACTTCTACGGAAGCGACAAGCCTGACCTGCGCTTTGGAATGAAGATTCAGGATGCGGCATTCATGGCAGGACTTAGCGACTTTAACGCATTCAAGGCAGGAGCAGCAAACCCGGGCATGGATGTTGAGCGCCACAAGAGAAGCGGACTAAAGGCTCTTGTTGTAAAGAACGTTGCAGACAAATACAGCAGAAAGAGCATAGAGGCTTTGGAAGAGGTTGCAAAGAAGTACAAGGCAAAGGGTCTTGCATGGATGAAGGTTACTTCGGCAGACTCAGCAAACGGTTCTGGCCTTGCATTCGAGGGCGGAATCAGCAAATTCTTTGCAGGAAAAGAGAGCGAAATTTGCTCAAAGCTTGGTGCGGAAAAGAACGACCTGCTTCTTTTTGTAAGCGACGAGCAGTGGCAGACAGCATGTACCGCAATGGGAGCCGTACGCAAGCAGCTGGGCAAAGACCTTAACCTCTACGACCCAAAAGATGAATTCCACTTTGTATGGATTATAGACTTCCCCTACTTTGCATGGAACGAAGACGAAAACCACTGGGAAACAGAGCACCACATGTTCACACTTCCCCAGAAGAAGTACTGGCCAACTTTGGAAAGCGACCCGGGGGCTGTAAAGGGAGACCTCTACGACCTGGTTCTTAACGGCTACGAACTTGCAAGCGGAAGTATGCGTATCAACGACCCGGATTTGCAGCAGCGCATCTTTAAGATTGTTGGCTATTCAAACGAGCGTGCACAAAAGGCGTTCGGCTTCTTGGTTCAGGCATTCAAGTTTGGCGCACCGCCACACGGAGGAATTGCTCCTGGCCTTGACCGCCTTGTAATGCTTATGTGCCACGAGGAAAGCATCCACGAAGTTATCGCATTCCCAAAGAACAACCTGGCGGCTTCCCCAATGGACGAATGCCCTTCCCCGGTAGACGAGGCGCAGCTTAAGGATTTGCACATAGTCTGCACAGAAGTGGAAAAAGACTAGTTTTTTCTTTCTTGATTTTTGGATGGTAGCTTTTTTTAGCTCTACCATCCATCTTTTTGCTAAATCGACCGAACAACCGGGGTGCAAGCACCCCTTTTTCGCGTCACCGCCCTTTCGGGGTTCCGGCTTTCGCCTCCATTGCTTGCGCAACCCGCCTTTGGCGGGCCCCTACACGGCGGCATAGGCTTGGTTGAATCTTGTCTGCAAAGGGAAAAATTCAAAAGGCAAAAAAATCGCCGGACGGCAGGAAAAAAATTAGGAGGATAAAACCTGCAGGCCGGCAATTAAATGGAAGATTGTAATGACGTAAAGGAGAGTAACCGTCATTTATCAAAAATCTACTATTTTAACTATATACCATAAGTAAAAATAAATAAAGACTTATAACAAAAGATTAATAATTTTTATGGGAATTTGACATCATCATAAAAAAAAACTACACTTACCACAGATGAATTTGCTTGAACTAAGGGAAATTACATATAAATATCCTCTGGCAGAAAGTCCCGCCCTCAAGAACATTAACCTAAGCATTCAGGAAGGCGAATTTATCACCCTGTTGGGAGCAAACGGCTCGGGAAAGAGTACCCTTGCCCGCCTCATAGCTGGTTTTTTCAAGCCCGACACGGGTTCCCTTGTGCGCAAGGAAGGAAGCGTTCCCGGCATTGTTTTTCAGCAGCCTAAAGACCAGATTGTTGCAAGCGTAGTTGAGCGCGACACGGCATTCGGCCCCCAGAACCTGGACATGACCCCCGCAGAAATTGAACTGCGCACCATCGAATGCCTTTCTTTGACCGGGCTTTCCGACAGGGCATCATCCAGAACATTTGAGCTTTCGCTCGGCCAGACCCAGCGCCTTGCCTTTAGCGGAATACTCGCCCTCTTCCCAGACCTGCTAATCCTTGACGAAGTTACAGCCATGCTTGACCCTGCTTCCCGCGAAGAAATTATAAAGCTTGTGCAGATATGGAACGAAAAGGGGCACACGGTTGTTCAGGTGACCCATGATGCAGACGAGGCACTCAGGGCAGACAGAATCATTGTTATGGAAAAGGGTTCCATAATTTTTGACGGTCCCACGGAATCCTTTGTCCAAAATCAGCAAATCGTAAAAAAAGTCTTTGACGATGATTCAGAACTTTACAGAAAGCCTCTGTCACAGGATGACATAGAGAAGAAAGAAGTCGCCCTTACTGCAGATAGACTTAGTTTTTCTTATCCGGGGCGGAAAATCTTTAAGGATTTGTCTTTTTCTTTGCGCAAGGGAACGCTCACGGCTCTTACAGGTCCCAGCGGCTGCGGAAAATCAACCCTTTTTGAATGCCTTTCGGGGCTCAACTGTGAGTATTCGGGAAAAATATATGCGGAAGACAGGCCGGTTCTTGCCCTCCAGGAAAGCGAGGCATCCCTTTTTGCAACATACGCGGCGGACGACGTTGCATTCGGCGCAAAAAACAGGGGGTTACAGGGAAAGGACCTCCTTGGCCGCGTTAAGGATTCCATGGAAAAAGCAGGCCTCCCATTCAAGGACTTTGCGGACAGGCACACCTTTGAGCTTAGCGGAGGGGAAAAAAGGAAGCTTTCCGTTGCAGGCTTGATTGCACTGGACAGCTCAATCATGATTTTTGACGAGCCAACGGCTGGCCTTGACCCGCAATCAAGAAAAATCATGCTTTCCACCCTGCAGGGCCTTGCAAAAAAAGGCAAAACAGTCCTCTTTAGCACCCACCGCATGGAGGAAGCTGATGCCGCAGACATTCACCTGGACTGGCTTTCTCTTACGGCAGAAAAAGAGCCTGCTGCAGAAGTCAAAGAAAAGGACACTTCCAAAGATGCACAGGGAAGACTTACGGAGATGCCACCGCTAAAAAACGCATCCATTCTTCTTTCGCTTTCAAAAGCCGGAGATGCCCTTACCGCACCGCCGCAGATTCCACCTTCGCCGGTCAGCCGCCTGGGTGCCAGCCTAAAAGTTGCCCTATTTGCCCTGCTGGGAATCCTTTCCATCATACCCTGCCCCCTCTGGGCAAGCGGAATACTGCTCCTTGTATGTGCCGTCTATGCAGCCCTTGCAAAATATCCTGCAAAAAAGGCTCTTTCCGCCATTGCAAAGATTTTACCCTGGTTTGCATTCTTTGCCATAATCCAGTTTGCCTTTTATTCAGATGGAAGCGGCTCAAAGGAACTCTTCCGCTGGAAGTGGTTCACCGTAACGCAGGTTAAGCTGGAAAACCTTCTAAAGACCTTCATCCGGGCCCCTTCAATCATCCTGCTGATAGGCACATTCATTTTCTCAACAGAAGAGCGGGAAATTCTGGACGGAATGACGGCCATCCTTTCCCCGCTTGCAAAAATCAAAATACCCGTCCGTTACGCAGTACTTGTCACAGGAATAATATTCCGCTTTATACCCCTGCTCTTGGACGAGATGAGGGGAATCGTAAAGACACAAATCATCCGCGGGGCCTTTGCAAAGGCAAGGGGACTGGGTAAACTCAAGATACTGCTGCCGCTTTTTGTCCCCCTGATTCTGCAAACCTTCCGCAAGGCACAAAACTTGGCAGACGCACTAACCGCCCGCTACTTTTCATAACTGGGCTTTTCTTGACAACATAGGAATTTGCCTGTATCATAAAACACGACACGAGTTGATTAATCGTTATGATTATAGCAGGGTAATTTATGGACAAAAGTGGCAAAAAAGTTACGCAGAATGACGTGGCAAAGGAAGCTGGCGTTACCAGAAGCATGGTAAGCTACGTAATAAGCGGAAGCAATGAGCGCTCCGTTGCCCCAGAAACACGCAAACGCATATTGGAAGCAATAGACCGCTTGGGCTACCGTCCAAACAAGGCAGCACAGGCCCTGCAGCAGGGAAATGAAGGTTTTGCAAAGAATCAGATTGGAGTAGTGCTTTGCAGCCCGGATGTCTTCCGCCGCCCCTACTATGCAGAGATAATAGAAGGAATCCACACCTGCGCCCACGAAAACAAGTACCACGTGCGCTTTATCCGCTTCTTTAGCGAACTAAAAAATCCCGTCCTCTTTAACGAGCTAATCCACCCGGAAGAAATAGGCGGCCTAATCCTAGTCTCCACCGACCAGTGCATAAAAAGCCCCGCTGATGAAAAGCTTGTAAAAAAGATAAGCGAACGCATAAAAAACATAGTCTGTGTGGAATGGAAAAGCGAGGGACTTTCAAGCGTCTTGTTTGACAGGCAGGATGCGGCAAGAAAAGCGGCAAGCTACCTCTTCCAAAGAGGCTACGAAACGGTTGCATACATTGGCGAGCAGGACGACAGAATCATGGGGGTAAAGCAGGCATTTTTGGAAAACAACAAGGATGTCTCCACCCTGCACGTAGAAGATGCATACACCAGGGCAGGCGGATATTCTGCTGTAAAAGAAATGACCAAAATCTTCAGCGAAAAAAAGCAGGAATTTCCCCGGTCAATAGTCTGCGGTTCGGATGAAGTTGCGGAAGGAATACTCTGCTACCTTAACGAACAGAAAATCCCGGTTCCCCAAAAAGTTGCAATAATCAGCATAGACAACATAGAAAGCTCCGGCTACACAACGCCACCCCTAACAACGATAAATGTACAAAAAAGCGCCATGGGCTGCCGTGCGGTGGAAATGATTGTAAACGGAAGTGCGGCGCAAGGGGAAAAAGCTGTCTGCATAAATCTTCCCACAAACATAGTCGAACGCTCCTCCTGCTAAGAGAACACTTGAACAAAACCTTTCTGCCAAGCCAAAATGCCCTTTTTCTGTAAAAAGTGGATTGTAAAATCCTGTTGCATAATTGTAAAATACCGACTTTTTTTGCAAATTTGTCAAATTTTTTCTATAAATTCAATTGAATTTAGATTTTTGCCCCTGTATACTAGACTTAACGCCAGCAGACAAAATTTAAAACTTTGTCACATTCAACAGGAGCGAACTATGGAACAGACGATCCCCAAACTCATGCGCAAGGCAGCCCAAAAGTATCCCGAAATTACCGCCCAGTACAGCAGAACAAAAACCGGCGACTTTGAGGAGCGCAACTACCACGACATGCTTCAGTTTGCCCTGGACTTTGCAGGAGGACTTGCAGAGCTGGGTGTTGTCCGCGGAGAAAAAATCGGTCTTATAAGCGACAACCGCCGCGAATGGGAAAGCGCAGACGTAGGCCTTTTGGCACTGGGAGCAATTGACTGTCCCCGTGGCTGCGACGCAAGCGAAAGCGACCTTGCCTACATCCTCTCCTTTGCAGAAGTAACAAAGTGCATTGTAGAAAACGCAGCTCAGCTCCGTAAGCTGGTAAAAATCAAAGACAAAGTTCCCCTTTTAAAAATGGTCATCTGCTTCGATCCTGTTGACCAGGCAGAAATTGACCAGTGCAAGGCATCGGGAATGGAGTTCTACCAGTTCTACGACGTAACTGCAAGCGGCCACGAATGGAGAATCAACCACCCCGATTACGTAGAA
>JAILHV010000030.1 GCA_024695625.1 Treponema sp. | reverse complement strand
GTGCCTTTTTCTGCAATTCCTGCAATGTCGCGCTCAAGTTCACCAAAGCAAAGGGCCAGCTTGCGTCTTTTTTGGCCGGCCCCTAGCTGAAAGAGTTTTTCTGGATCTATCATACCCGCATATTAGTACGCGGTTTTGATTATGTCAAACAGGTCGTCGCTTGTCATGCTGCGCTGCATTGAGTTGATAAGCTCAATTTCGCCTGCATCTTCTGCACAGAGAGAAAGCTGCTCAATGGAAACATTCAGGTCCTTTAGGCGGGCCGGAAGGTTAGCCTTGGCAATGTGCTGCCTTACATACTCTGCAAAAGCCGTAACAGCTTCGTTGTCCGGGGTGTCCTGGGGGCAAGCACGAACTATGCGTGAAAGCTTTGCAAGACGGTCTGAACGGAATTTAGCGGCATCTTCTATGATGTGCGGGAACAAGATTGAAGTTGAAAGTGAGCGGGAAATCTTGTAGCGGGCATTAATGCAGAGAGAAAGCAGTGTGCTTGCTCCGATTGAACTGGAAGCGGCTGCCAAAGATGCCATACAACCGGCCTGGCTGTAAAGAACTTCCTGAGGAGTCGTAATTGTAAGAGTTGGCGAACCGTCCATTGCGTAGCTCAAAAGTTCAGCGGATTTTTCTGCAATCATGTCGCTAAAGAAGGTAGCCTTCTGGTTCAAATATGCTTCTGTTGAAAGACAGAGCGTTTCTATTGCCATGGATGCGGTCTGGTTTTCCGTCAAAGTGCTTGTAAGGTTGGGGTCAAAGAGGACAAGCTTACAAAGGTTTGCCTGTGTCTTAAGAATCTTTACCTTGGAAGAACGTGCGTCATTTATTGTGATGAAATTCGTAAAGATAAAGCTGTCGCGCATTGTGGTTGGAACTGCAACAAGTGGGAGCGGGGCTGTGGTAGGCATTGTTCCGTCCAAAAAGTCGTAGAGCTCGTGGGTCTCGTGGTAAAGGGCCGCCACTGCACGTGCTACATTCAAAGTTTTTGCACCGCCAACTGCGATTATGCAGTGAACGTGGGCTTCACGGGCAAGCCTAAGCGCATCAGTAACAACTTGGGTGTCTGCACCTTCAGGAATTTCGTCAAATGTAAAGAAGTCTATTTTGCGGTCTGTTAAAGTGTTGGTGATTTTTTCTGCGTTGCCGACCTGCTTTAATATAGGGTCTATTATGACCATGAATTTGCTGCCATAGTCACGGATATACTGTCCAAGGCGGCTGGTTGTATAAGATCCCAGTACAATGTTCGGTTGAATCTTAAAAATAAAATCAGACATAATTAACTCCCACATATTAAAAAAAAAGACGGAAACAAGTTCCGCCTTTTATCTAGTGAATAAGTCAGCCGTACAAAGTCTTAGCCCTGGCGGCTGCTTTTTAAATAAACGCCGGAGATTACAGGCCGTATGCGCTCAAGATACGATCTGCCGTGGCTGCGATGGTTGCATCGTTAAGATAGTTCGGATCCTGAATCTTAAGTTTAACCTGCTCAACTAAGTCCTGGCGAACATCCGGTGTTTCCTCTGCGACCTGGTGCATGTAGTATGCATCAGCCATAGCCTTTGCCTCTTCAGAAACATTGATTTCATCGGGTGCAGACTTTGCATTGCTTACAGCTGCAGCCCTCTTTGCGTTCTGAAGATTGTTAACCGGGTTAATCCCGTAAACCTTGTCTATCATCATAATTAACCTGCCTCCTTTTTATTATCGGAACTGACTTCTAAAAGTTTAGCACTTTTGCATTAAAACTACGCTATTTATAGTGTTTCTCCCTCACCGTCAGCCTCATTTTCCGCTTTTGAAGTTGCCTTGTTGCCGGAAATAAAGACCGCAAATTCACCCAAAACCTTGCTTCTGGACGAATAATCCTCATAAATTTCTTTGGCAGTGCCGTCATTTATCTCTTCGTGAAGCTTTGTAAGCTCCCTGCCAACAACAATGCGCCTTTCACCGTCAATTTCCGCTATGTCTGCCAGCAATTTTACCACGCGGAAGGGGCTTTCGTAAACAATGCAAGCCGCAGGAGTGCCCATAAGCTCGCGCAAACGGCTTCTTCTTCTGCCTGGCTTGGGCGAAAGAAAGCCTTCAAAAACCAGCGTCTTGCCGCCGGAACCAGCCACGCTTGCCAAAGTTGCAAATGCGCTTGGCCCCGGAATTGGTATTACCCTGTGGCCAGCACTGCGGGCTTTTTCTGCAAGAACCGCCCCCGGATCGCTTATGCCCGGAGTTCCAGCATCACTTGCATAGGCCACCTTTTGCCCCTTGTCCAGCATCTGTATAATCTTTTCCGAAGCAAAGCCCTCGTTCTGCGCACGGCAGCTTACCAAAGGCTTACGGATTTCAAAATGCGTTAAAAGCTCAAGGGTGTGGCGGGTATCTTCTGCCGCTATAACATCCACAGACTTGAATGTTTCCAGCGCACGGAAGGTAATGTCGCCCAAGTTTCCTATCGGAGTACCCACAATGTATAATTCAGACACAAATATATAATACAGGTAAATCTAAATTCTTTCAATACTTAAAGATGAAGGCAGCTTTACAGAAGCAGGAATTTTCAATATCATGCGGCGAGGGGGAAAAATGGTATCTGTCATTGCAAGAGGATTTTTTGGCACATTATTGAAGGGATTTTTCAGCCGCCTGTCGCAAAAGGAAAGCGAAAGGGAAATGTCTCAGGCTGAACAGGGAAGCAGTTTTGCAGTTCATTCTCCAAAATGGATGTTCGCGCTTTTTGCACTTTTTATGGCGGCCATACTGGCAGCAGGGATATTTTTGTTCACCAAGGGAATAAAATTTTCCCTAGTCGGGACGGCTTTAGCGGAATGCATACTAGTCACAATCATTTTATACGAAAAGGAATACCACATCAGGATTGAAGGCCAGGAAATCTTCTTTGACCGCACCTTCCTTGGCTCCCGGACTTTTTTCCTAAAGGACATTACAAACTGCACCAAGGACAATGCCGGCACAATAAGAATAACATTCGGCAGGGACAAAATTTTTATCTCTCCCCTAAAGGTAAACGCGGAAAGATTTTATGAACTTGCACGAAAGGCCCTTTACGACCACGTGGACAGTCAGAAACTTGCCCCCTACAAAATCATCAGGAACAAGGGCGAAAGAAAATTTATACTTTTCTGCGCATCAATAGCGGCGGCACTTCTTTTTATCTTCCTTTCCGACAAAGAAAAAATGCCCCTTGCCGAATACATTAAGGCCTTTACGGTCTTTGGCGGAATAATTGTGGCAGCCCTCTTGTATTTTCCGGCCGTTAACAAAAGAAGCATTATTGTTGACGAGCAGGCAAGGACATTTTCCTACGTAAAAGGCTTTAAAAGGCACAGCGTAAATTTTTACCAGATAGAAGAAATCGCGGAAAAGAAAAGGCTGTGCGAGGAAGTGGCGGTAAACTACCAGCTCACCTTTTATGACGAAAGGACATTAAAAAAGAAAATTTCTTCGCTGGACAAGAATGCGGTACGATTTGCCCTGCTGCTTTTTAAACTGTTTGAAGACGCCAACAATGAAGCTTAAAGTTTCCCCGCATTATATTTTAATTGAACTTTGCCGGAAGTATGTTATACTTTTAAATGAAAGAAAAAAGGAGGCTAAAAAATGCCTATAAACCAGCATACTTCTACCCCGCAAAAACGTCTTGAAAGCCTTATGACGGCACGGCTCGAACCCGGAGCAGACAAAGAAAAAATAGACAAGCGCATCTGGGATTCTTTTGGCGAAAAATGGTGCGTCATGTTCACCGACCTTAGCGGCTTTTCCAGGGGGACGGAGAAGTTTGGAATAATTCACTTTATGCAAATCATTTTTGAATCCGAGCGGCTTATCCTGCCGATTATCGAAGACTTTGACGGATTCTTGATTAAGAGCGAGGGGGACAGCCTGCTTGTGCTATTCAAGCGCCCCGAAAAGGCACTTTTGTGCTGCAAGAAAATCCACGCGATTCTGCATGAATACAACAAGACAAAAAGCGAGGAAGAGCAAATCCTGCTGTGCGTTGGGCTTGGCTATGGCGACATTCTGAACATTGGCTTTGCGGATGTTTTTGGCGCAGAAGTGAATGCCGCAAGCAAGCTTGGCGAAGACACGGCAAAGTCTTGGGAAATTCTTGTAACCGAAAACGTAAAAGACGAAGTTGAAAAGCTTTCTGGAGACAAGGACTTGTCTTTTGACTTTGAGCAGATTGATTTTGTCCCGCCCGGAGCCAAGCGGGCCTACAAGGTGACGGTTTAAGACAGCAGGCGTTGTCCGCACGCTACGCGTGCTATCGAGTTACTTCGTAACTCGCGGATTTATATTCTAACACCAATCCCCCTTGGGGCGTTGCGGGGCTTAGCAAAGGGATTGTCCCGCAGAGGGGGTAGGCGGAAATGAGGAGCGTGCGCATGCATGCGACGAATTGTAGCCGAGGGGGAGACTTCCCCCCCTTTACTAAGAAAAATAGAAGGGGGTATTCAAAGTAAGTCTTTGAGCATCCCCTTTTTGTTGTTTAAAGATTAATGGTGGAACAAACGAACGCCGGTAAAGGCCATGACCATGCCGTACTTGTCGCAGGCCTGGATTACGTTGTCGTCACGGATTGAACCGCCGGGCTGGGCTATTACCTTTGCACCGCTTCTGTGGGCACGCTCAATGTTGTCTCCAAATGGGAAGAAGGCGTCGCTTCCAACGGCAACATCAGTGTTCTTTGCTATCCATGCCTTGCGCTCTTCTTTTGTAAAGACGGCTGGCTTTTGGGTAAAGAAGTTCTGCCAAACTCCTTCTGCAAGAACGTCATCGTAGTCGTCGCTTGTGTAAACGTCGATTGTGTTGTCGCGGTCGGCTCTCTTTATGTCGCTCTTGAAGGGAAGGTTCAGGACCTGGGGACTCTGGCGCAGCCACCACTTGTCTGCCTTGTCTCCTGCCAAGCGTGTACAGTGGATGCGGCTCTGCTGACCGGCACCAATACCGATTGCCTGTCCATCCTTTACGTAGCATACGCTGTTTGACTGGGTGTATTTTAGGATAATAAGGGAAATAAGGAGATTGTCGCGCTCTTCTTTGCTAAGGGTCTTGTTCTGGGTAACGATGTTCTTAAGGCATTCATCGTTAAGCTGGATAAAGTTGTGTCCCTGTTCAAAAGTTACGCCAAAGACCTGCTTGCGCTCAAGGTCTGCCGGCTTGTAGGCAGGGTCAATCTGGAGGACGCAGTAGCCGCCCTTCTTTTTTTCCTTAAGGATTTCAAGGGCATCGGCATCGTATGCGGGGGCAATGATTCCGTCGCTGACTTCTTTTTTTATGAGCAGGGCAGTTGCCTTGTCGCACTTGTCGCTAAGGGCAATGAAGTCTCCAAAGGAAGACATTCTGTCTGCACCGCGGGCACGGGCATAAGCACAGGCAAGGGGAGAAAGCTCTGCGTCTGAATCCACAAAGTAAATCTTTTTAAGGGTGTCGGAAAGGGGTCTTCCAACAGCAGCTCCGGCTGGGGAAACATGCTTAAAAGACGTGGCGGCAGGAAGCCCGGTTGCTTCTTTTAGCTCTTTTACAAGCTGCCAGCCGTTAAGGGCATCCAGCAAGTTGATAAAACCGGGTTTGCCGTTTACTACAGTAATGGGCAAATCGCCTTCTTCCATAAAAACCCGCGCAGGCTTCTGGTTGGGGTTGCATCCGTACTTTAATTCAAGTTCTTTCATGGCATGATTGTACAATATTATCGGGGGATTTGCAATCAACGCACCCCGCAGCAAGCTACGGGGTATGCAACCCTTCCGCGCGAATCACGAGCGGGGCACTGGTTTACATAACGGTATTCCCGCCTGTGTTATTTTGAAACCCTAATATTGGTAAGGGCGCACTGGTCGCCGGTTAGGGCTACATAAACCTCCGGAAAGTCTTCCTTTAGGACGGTGTCGCTCCTTATAAAGATTCCAGAATTTTCTGTAACAAGGGTAATTTTTCTTCCTGCACGTCTCAGGCTTACCGTACAGTCAATGCCCCTGCGGTTTGCCTCTTTCCATTCATTCCAACCTTCAAAGAGGTCGCTCTTATTTATGACAATTGTATTCGTTGCATTGGCATCTGAATCCCATGTTTCGCCGTCAAGACGCACAAGTACAAATTCATGGAAATTCTTTCCCCTAACCTTTTTGTCATCGGAATAGAAGAGGGAAACAAAGGGACAGTGCCAGATAAGCCTTGCGGTGTCAAAGCTCTGGGAGTGGAAGCTAATCTTCATTCCGTCTTTTACCGGGAAGGCTTCGCTTGCTGCAGTCCGCCATCCGTTAATCTGCACATTGGGAATGTCTCCTTCAGGCCCATTTATATAGGAAATTTCCGGTGCAATGCGGGGAATAAGCCCTTCCTTTGCGGGGGCAGCCTTGCTTTCTATCTGGACATCGGAAATAAAGCAGTTTTCACCCGTAATAGAAAGATAGGTCCAGCGGGCAATGTACTGAAGGGCAATAACGGTTTTTACAACCTGGAACTTGTTTGCAAGGGTAATCATAACGTGGTCTCCCTGACGCACAGCCTCAATGTCCCAGTCTATACCCTTTTTGTATTCCGTAAGCCAGTCAGGCCATTCCGTAAAAAGCTTCTTTATATCCGTTTCTATCTTGCGCGCTGTTACACATTCAGTCTTTCCGTCCAGGCGGATTGTAGCGTATTCAAGGTAGAGCAAATCCTTGCGCTTAAATTCCGTCTCGTGAACCCTGGCATCAAGAGAGTCAAAGAGGATAAGCGTTGGAATTGAATTTTCAGAAGGCTCTTCCACTGTTGCCCTGCTCCTAAGGTGTATCCTTGTAATGGAGTCGGAAACAACAATACCCTCAGACTTTTCCTGCCGGAATCCAGTGCAGTTGAGTTCATTCTTACCCGCAAGCTCGCGCACTTCCTGCTGCTCCTTCATCTTGTATTCGGAGTCCAGGTCAATCAGGTGAAGCATTAGCTTTGCATACTGGGGGTCAAACTGGCTGTCCATTCCCTTTACAATTTCTTCCCTAACCTTCTGCTGGGGAATTGGGTCGCGGTAGCTGCGCTTGGAAGTCATTGCGTCATAGGCATCGGCAACGGCTATAATGCGCGCAATGTCTGGAATGTCCGTACCCTTTAGCCCTTCCGGATAGCCGCGTCCGTCGTAGCGCTCATGGTGGTAGTGGGCACCAATGCTAAGATAGGGAGACTCCCCAATGCTGGAAAGAATCTGGTTGCCCATAACCGGGTGCTTCTTTATCTCGGCAAATTCCTCGTCGGTAAGCCTTCCTTCCTTGTTGATTATGTTCCTTGGAACACCGATTTTTCCTATGTCGTGAAGAAGGCCTGCATAGTAAATCTCGTCACACTCTTCCTTTGACTTTCCCGCAAGAATTGCTATCTGCTTGGAATACTCTGCCACGCGGGTAGAGTGTCCGTGGGTATACTTGTCCTTTGCATCGATTGCAGTGGCAAGGGCTTCCGCAGTCTGCTCAAACAAGGTGTGCATCTTGTGCTGCTCCTGCTCCATAAGCTCAAATTTGAGCTTGTTGGCCTGCTCCACGGTCTTGTTCATGTCTACAATCACAAAAATGTAGAGCAAAATTACAAGGCCCACAACCGTAAGGTTCTGCAAAGAAATTCCGTATGCAAAAAACTGAACTACAATGGAAAGAAGTGGCCCAAGGTCAAACAAAATAATCGGAATCCATACAAGCGGCCTAAGCCTGCCTCGGTACTGCACAATAACGGAAAACTGCATCAGAAGGCACAAATATGGAATTATGTAGCAGACCGGGAACCACTTGTTGCGGTAATAGCGGTTGCATTCATCAAAGGCATAGTAAAGGCCGGTAAACTGGGTAACAATCAGAAGGACTAAGCCAAGGGCAAGGAAAATCCCCACGGCATAAAGCCTTTTTGGAACCTTAGGAAGCTTTCCCTCGCGCAGGTACAAATCAATAAGGTACAAATCAAAAAAGTATATAAGGAAAAGGGAAAGAAAAAAGACCATAAAGTTGGAAATTCTAACCGCCCACCATCCAAACTGCGAAAGGTCCCCGCGGAAAATATAGGCATAGCGGTCCGTCATCAGCAAAATTGCCGCCCCCAGCTGTATAGAAATTAAGTACAGCCTTCTCTTTTTGGGCATGGATTTTGTCAGAAAACTCAAAATTGCAAGAATACAGCAGCTGCCACTCAAAAAAAGCATGATGCTAAGCTGATTTTGCCTTAGAAATTCCAATTCTATTGTCTCCTAAAACACTCCTATGTTATCAGATTTTTTAAAGCTTGCATATTGCCTTTGCCGAATTCGAACAAGTTGAAGATTCTCTGGGCGTACCTTGAAGCTGCGCTGGGCGTACCCCGCCTAAAGGCGGGTCGGGCTTTTCGGGGTTCCGCTGTCGCTCCATTCTCGCTTCGCGAGAACGGCTGCGCCGCCCCTACAATCCCTTACGCACCCCCTGTTTATTCCCACAAATGCCGATTGAGGGGAATAAGCGGGGGTGGGTTTGAAGACTTCGAAAACGCTATATCTGGTGTAGATGAAAACAAGCCTATGAACGATTGTTGTTTCTACAGGTTCCTTGTTTTTTATCATAATATTTCATTCATTTGTAATATTATAAATTCATTCCCATCTAATACTAAATTTTATAAAATCTTTTTAATTCGAGATACTCAAAGAATTCATCGAGTCCTGAACATAACAGAACTGTATAAAAAACAATTCCTTCACACTTTCCTGTAATAAGGTAAACACACCCAATACACACAGATATAAAAAACATTATCCATTTTATTATTGGATATCTCCATATGTATATATTAACAACTCTCGGATATTCATCTTTCGAATAATTTCGAGTCAAAGAATAATGTATACTCCATCGAAGAAAATTTACTCCATAAAAAATCAAACATGGAAGCCAAAGAATTCTTTTTCCAAAGAACAAATCCCTTAAAATGAAGATTATAAGCCATACCAATCCCCCGAAAAAAAACTTCTGCCAATTCTTTTTTAAAAATTGATAACGAAATATTAGCAATTCTGCATCTGTTATTTTATCTTCCATATCGCCCTAGCTCCCCAATAAGCACCTCCGCCTATATTTCCAAATTCCCAACCGTTTTGTTTACCTGTTTCCATATCGACAGATAATCCTAAAACGCAGGAGGCTTTTGCTTGCTGTGTAAATGTTGGTATTGGATATTCTCCAGAATGATTTAATACATTAGAAATTGCCACATCTCTTGGGTTTGGTTTTATAGTTTGAATTATAAGATTTTTCAACGTACCTGCCCCAAAAGTACCAGCACCAATTTCCACGCCAACCCCAAGTTGCCCGCCTAATACAAAATAGGCATCATCATCAACTGTAACATAATATAACTCAACACCACCACCAATAATCACAGCTACTCTCGGATTAATACCATATACATTTACTTTTGGATTATTATCAGTCGAATTGTATAAAGAATTTGCATAACTCAAAATCTCAGCATATTCAGAAAAATTCTTTGTTTTGCCTGATTTTTCCCCATAACCTGTTACAGTATAACCATAATTAGGAGCCTGCAAATATGCAGACGCATTTAATAAATCTTCCACATCATCCAAGTTGGCAAATATCCTCTTTTGATTATGCGGGTCAACTTCAAACCTTCCATCCGGGTCTATATAGCGCACCGGGTTGTTGGCCGCGTATGCATACAAACCGCCATTTGTTGGACTAGCAGAGGGCGGTAGTTAAGCAAAGTATTTCTCATGTTTGCACGGAATTTTCAAAGAACAATCTGCTTGCATTATAGCATGTTTTCTTTTGGTTTGCTACAATTTTTTTTTATGCACATTTATTTTTTACAAGTCCAGAAGCAGATAAATTGTATACCCTATGAATTCTTACTGTTGTTTATATTCCGTTAATATCCTTCGTATTTCTTCGAGTTTATTGATATAGTCTTTTTCCGCTTGGGACAAGATATAAACTTTCCTTTCTTTGTCATATGTACTGCCCATTCTGATAAGTTTTTTTTTGCCAATCAATGCAGTCAAAGGCATTCATGTCTAAGCCATTGTAGTCTATGACTTCATACGGAGAAATACCTTGTTCAAGCAGCCAAGGGATACTATCTGATTCATAGTCTACAATTGCCGACAAAAGACAATAGCGATATTCCATTACAGGAAGATTGGATCCTTTTAATTTTTCAACATATTTAGAAAAAATTTCATCGGAAAAGAAATGTATAACAATTCCTATCGCATACGGTGTTTTTGAGAACTTTTCAAAAAAATCTTTATCTTCAAAGAGTATGTCTATGGACTTTAAGTCTTTTGCATAAAACAGTTTTTTGACATTCTCGGGCTTAAAGGTCTTGGGATTTATTTCCTTTACCACAGACAGTTCATCTTTAGCTACAGTCTGCAAAGTTTTCCGTTCTTTATTGTTACAAGAAATAACCACCAATATGAATATAAAAATATAACTAATCTTTTTCATAATCTGTCCCCTTCTAATCATTAAGATTTAAACGCTTTATTATGTAAAGCTCATCCGGTCCATTATTTATTAATCGTTGTTGATAATCATCGTCAGGACCTCTTATATAAACATCAAAGAAATTAAATACTGGTGTTTGCTCAGAATCATAGCCAGTTATATTAAAGAAATGTCCCGAATAGTGACCAATAACATAATATTCTTCTGTAGAACACTCAAGTTCTTCCAATTTAGCATTCACGTCTCCTTCTACAAACCTCTGAACCTCGAAGTCGATACCTGTTATATCCAACAAAAGCTGATGAACCTTTGATTCATCCATGTTTGCATCATTTTCCCAGTAGTCTCCACTTTTGTAAAAATCACCGTAAATAAAATAATTGTCTGTATTTGTATATACCGAAAAATCAAGCGGCCCGATATCCGGTATTGGCAAATGTTTCCTCAATTCTCTTAGGTTCACATCTCTTCCAATATTCATTGCTGATGTAAAAAGGCATCCAAAGGCTCCTATTTTATTTCTTTGCAATATATCTGTCGATTCAAGCGTCGCCTTTTTCCCAGATGCAGTCAATCCCATGTTCAAATTTTTGTTTGTACGAGAATTCTGGTGCTGTGGATATTTTGACAGTAAAGGTAGTATTATTCTTCCATCCGGGTCTATATAGCGTACCGGATTATTGGCCGCGTATGCATACAAACCGCCATATGTGGGACTGGGCAGGGTTGGCTTTATGTCAAAGAACTTGTGTCACAACGGCTTCTTATAGGGCTTTGTGATGTTATGCCAAGACCGCAACCCTTTCCTTTATTGCCTTCATCTGCTCTTCTGTAAGTTTAAACAATTCTTTTATACGCTTTTCCGTCATATCTCCACTTTCAAGCAGCTTTGCGGCATTTCAATTCTCTCTTCAATCTTTGCTTCTTTTCTTTCTTCTTTTGCAAATTCTTCCATTATTCTGCACATATGTCTTACCCCCTTGTCGCTTTCCTTGAGGTACCTGGCCCTTTCGGCCAGAATCCTGCTCTTCATGTCATCTGGATGCGGGCTAGCATTTTCTGCTTCTTTGACAAGTCTTTTTTGTTCATACCGTATTTTAGCATTAAAGAGGCAAAGTATCAACTTTTTTACTTTCTGCGGAATCAGCCTCCTTGTGGGGCAGCTTCCGAGCATCGTCATCTAAGTTTGAAGACCTCATTTTCTTATACACTATCATTATCTTTTTTAAAGTACTCTACAATTACAGTTATCTGTAATTTAAGAACTAAAATAATTCCAAACAAACAATACACAAAATCTAATATTGTTTGCTTGCAAAAATTATTAATCATCTCCTTAAAATTAAAAAAAGATAAATAAAAAACTGGTAAATCACAAATACACCAAATAATGAAAAAAAATTTCTTCATACTAATTCCTTATTGATAATAAAAATTGACCGACTCTGCTGTCTCTTTAATTAATAATCCACTGGTTATCTTTTCATATAATTCTTCCCCAAGTCTTGTTACTAAGAATGATTCATTTGCTGTGTATACTCTTTGTAAAAAACTACGAGCTTCAGGAGGAAGTTTGGCTATTTCGGCTTTTATGTTACCACTCATAGACCATGATAGACCCCATGCAAGTGCCAAGTCCAGACAATCACCGAGTTGTCCGCACATTTTTTTGAACGCATCGGTTTTATAATTTGAACCACTATATTTAGTAGCAAGCCAACCTATGCAATATATGACACCACCTATTGCTGACATTGCAAAAAGGCTATCCACATAATCAGCTTTATCAGAACCTTCTAGTTGATCTACAACAGAAGTCCATAAAATTTTTAGCACCTTCCAAGAAGCATTTGAAACTCCCTGCCTAGTCATCCATTTGCTTATACCACCCGTTGCACCAAGACCTTGAAATCCAACATATATTTCAATCCCATCAAATAGCAATCCTATTAGCTCATCCCCATTTCTTTTCCACCATCGCCTGTCAAAAACCTCCCTTCCATCCGGGTACATATCATATATCTGGGAAACTTTGTAGTCATTGGGATTCCAAACTGTGCCGTCCTGTGCCTTTGGAGAATACCCAAATCTAAGTGCTTGATTTCCTGCATAAAGTGCACAGGTTGAATTTGAATTGTAGAAAACATAGAAATATATTTTTCTTGAAAAGCAAATCCCCATCAACAAAATTATAAAATATGCTATATCAAAAAAAGATCTGTAAGTTGGCCAGATATATGAACATATTGCATTTAAGAAAAAAGCCGGAAGTACGGCAATTATTGCCCCGCCAAGTTTATATCGTATTCTCATGGTCTTCCCCAAAATTATAATTACCAATTGGAATAATATCGATATGGATTATATCGATAATTATATACTGCCCATTCTTATAAGTTTTTGTTTCCAGTCTATACAGTCAAATGTATTCATATTAAGACAGTTATAGTCTATAACTTCATAAGGAGAAAGCCCTTCGTCTATTAACCAAGGAATACAATCTTTTTGTCTATTTAAAATTGCTGTTAAAAGGCAATTTTTATTTTCTTTTACAGGAAGATTGGATTCCTTCAATTTTTTAACATACAAATGAACTACCTCGGGTCTGACCCGAAGTAGTTCATTTAGTTACACAAACTGAATGTTCGGATTCTTTTTTTTCATAGTATCCATCATTAAATTCAACTTTGTTCTTTCTCCCAAACCAAGCAAAAATATTTCGTTATCTTTTGTCTTAATCTTGTAATTATTCAATCTAAGATGATTTACCATTATGATGTCAGTAAAATTTAGAGTTTTTTTTAGAAAGCACATAGACATGCATATTTTTTCGGAATCGTATTTTACCACATAAGTAAAGGAAATCAGAAAAAAGAATAGTCCGATAAATACTCCTGTAACTAAACCAAGTATATCTTCTCGTGTTTCTATCATTTTAAAAAAAATCAATACAAAAAGAAGGAAGGCAGTTAGCATTCCAATGACAAAATATAAAATTCTGAGCTTAATAAATTTAATACAATTCAATATAATCCTCCTGTTTGAAAACATTTTCTTCAATTTTTCCGAAAACCCATCCAAAAAAAACTTCCGTTGCCATACCTCCGGCAATTCCTCCAACGGTAGTTCCTACACCTGGTGTAACAAAAGAACCTAAAGCACCGCCAGCGATACCTCCACCAATTGTAAAACATGTAGTTGCAACATTTGTAGCACCTCTATAAAAACCATGCCAAAAATCATCAGTTTCATAGCCAACTTTAATGCCGTCAGTGATATCGTAAGCTATAGAAGCAACTATAATCACGTTGCCTAATTTACTTCCAGTTTTACAAAGACTTTTTCCAGCCTCTACTTTTGAAGGATCATTATACGCAGGAAGCGGTAATTGACTTTGAGTTCCTTTCGTATACCCCTTTATTTTACAAGAAACGTCTCCAGTTTTTTTTAAGCATTCCCCACTAAGAACTACAAAATTAGAAGTATTATCAAGGAAAGATTTTGTTTTGTCAAAAGAATTCATGAACTTGGCAAATTCTTGCTTTAATAAAAAAGAGCTGCTTGTACTTGCTTCAGCCGCTTGCCGTTCAATTCTTGTAGCAGCTTCAGTTTCACCTCTCGTCCTCAGTTGGTATGCATAATCATCAAGCGTATTTCTTCCATCCGGGTCTATATAGCGAATAGGATTGTTCCCCGCGTAATGATAGAGATTGAAGTTGACATGGTTATAAATTCCGCCACAACCAATATCTGCTCCACTCATGTACTCCCCAAGTGCCGGATCCGCGCTAATCCACCGCGAATACTTCGGGTCCAAGTACCTTGCTCCATAATAATACAAACCCACGGCGGAACGCAAGCTACCGACCGTGCTTCGTCCATCTCTTTTCCCGTAAATTTGTACGGAAGGTAGGCAAGACCGTTGTTTTCCGTCTTTTCCACCCAGATTTCGCCGTAGGGGGTGTACTCTATGCGCTGGTACTCGTTGCCATCACAGTCCGATATAAGGCTTGCGCTTCCCAGGTGGTCACTGTGGTAGAAGTACTGCTTGTCGCTTTCCTCCTGAACCGTCGGGTTGCTTCCGGCATTAAGTTTTGTCACTATGCGGGTCTCGCCAAGGTATATGTTCTTGGCCGTCTGACCGCCGTACACCTTTAGGGCGCTGTCCGTGCGGTGCGTCCACATTTTGTTGAAGTACAGCGTCTCCGAGTTCTTCGTGTATTTGTTGCTCCTCTGGCCGTCCTGCCCGTAGACGTAGGTGGTTGTATAGTTTGCGTCCGCAGAGCCCACCAGCTGGTTGCGCTCGTTCCAGTCATAGGTGCGGCTGTAAGCCCTTGTGGTGGATTTCTTTCCGTCACTGTCCTTGTAGAGCCCCCAGCCGTAGTCCGTGGAATAGACGTCATCCGCCTCCCGGTTAATCCTGTGGTATGCGCCCTCCGTGCCGTTGGCCTCAAAGCTTCCGTCCTGCTCCATTACGATGTTTCCGTTTGAGTCGTACTTGTAGTACCGCTCACCCGCGCTCACAAGGCGGTGTGCATACTTTTCGTCATAGACATAGCCAAAGCTGTAGTTGAGGTTGTCGCCTATGGACTTCTGGGGAGTTACGGTTTCCGTGCTTGTCTTGCCCGTCATGTTGCCAAGGCCGTCCGCATCAATTTTGTAAATTTTTCGTAAGCTATTATGAAATTTTTCTTTTGCTGTATGAAAATGAACCGTTTACCGATACGAAATGATTCGTTGCATATATGAAAACGGCTCGTTACGTGTATGGAAATACTTCGTTTAATTTATAGAAATAATTTGTTTCGAACAATGTTTTTTTATTGGACAGCCCCAAAATCCAGCCCAAGGTAACGGTTGCTTGTAAAAAAAAAGGGCATCCACATAGCATATCAAACACGGCAGGGATTGTAGGGGCGCGAAGCGTTCGCGGCTTGTCCGCGAATGGAGGGGGATTGGGGCCCCCGGAACCCCGGAAAGCCCCTCAAAAAAATGACGAGGGCTTCTTTTGGGGCACAAATGTTTTGCATACAAAAGTGCCGCAAAAGAATTTTTCTAATTTTTTTATGCGTAGATTGGGCGTACGTTGATTACACCTTCTTTCTTGTTAAGGGCTTCCAGTGTAGCTTCGTCTACCTTTCCGTCCACATCAATAAGACAGTAGGCTATGTCGTTGCGGTTCTGGTCTACCATTCCGCTGATGTTGAGCTTTGCCTCTCCCAATACGGATGTAAACTGGGCAATCATGTTGGGGACGTTTTTGTGGGCAATGCAGAGGCGGGTTCCGTTTGCAGGAATTTCTGAATCCATCTTGCACTTTGGGAAGTTTACGCTGTTCTTGATTGCACCTGTTTCCAAGAAGTCGCGCAGCTGCTGAACGGCCATTACAGCGCAGTTGTCTTCTGCTTCTGGAGTTGAAGCTCCAAGGTGGGGCATACAGATTACGTTGTCGTTGTTAAGGAGTTCCTCTGCTGCAAAGTCTGTTACCATGCAGGCAATTTTTCCGCTCTTGATTGCGGCAAGTACGTCTTCGTTGTTTACAAGTCCACCGCGGGCAATGTTGATGATGCGCACACCGTTCTTCATGTTCTTGATTGTGTTTGCGCTGATTGTGCCCTTTGTGTCGGGAGTTTCGGGAACGTGAACCGTGATGTAGTCTGCCTTTGCAAAGAGGGTGTCCATTGTCTCTGCGTGCTTGATTGCGCTGTTAAGCTTCCAAGCGGCGTCTACGGAAAGGAAGGGGTCGTAGCCGATTACGTTCATGCCAAATTCGATTCCAAGGTTTGCAACCATTGCACCGATTGCGCCAAGGCCTATAACGCCAAGAGTCTTTCCCTTAAGTTCCTGACCGATGAAGTTCTTCTTGCCCTTTTCTGCAAGGCCTGCAATTTCTGCACCCTTACCGGCAAGTGTATTTGTCCACTTGTTGGCTGCAATAACAGGACGGCTTGCCAAAAGGAGTGAAAGCATTACAAGTTCCTTTACGGCATTTGCATTTGCTCCAGGTGTGTTGAATACAACAACGCCCTTCTGACCAAGTTCCTTGAATGGAATGTTGTTAACACCGGCACCTGCCCTTGCAATTGCCTTTACGCTTGGGTCAAGTTCCATGGAAAGCATGTCGTGGCTGCGGACAAGGATTGCGTCCGGCTTTACGATTTCGCTAGCAATCTCATAGTCATCACGGGGAAAGTTGTCCAGTCCCTTTGCGCTTATTCTGTCCAATGTCTGAATTTTATACATATCGATTTCCTTCTACTAATTATTTATTTTCTGCGGCAAACTTTTTCATAAAGTCTACAAGGGCTTTTACTCCGTCAAGGGTCATTGCGTTGTAGATAGAGGCGCGCATTCCGCCAACCAAGCGGTGGCCCTTCAAGTTTACAAGTCCTGCAGCGGCGGCTTCTTTTACGAACTTGTCGTTGATTTCCTTTTCTTTTGCCTTAGAAGCTTCGTCTTCTGCACCAGTTGAATACTTTGTAAGGAAAGGAACGTTCATCAATGAGCGGCTTCCAACCTCTGTAGTTGCGTGATAGAAGTTGCCCTCGTTGCCGTCCAAGTAATTGTAAAGGTATTCAGCCTTTTCCTTGTTGCGCTTGAGCATTCCCTCTGCACCACCGTTCTTTTCTATCCAGTGCAGCACCTTGTCCAAAACATAGATTGTGTAGCATGGCGGTGTGTTGTACATGCTTCCGTTGTCTGCGTGGGTCTTGTATGCAAGCATTGTTGGAGTTCCAGCGCGGCAGTTTTCCACTTCCGGGATAAGGTCTTCGCGGATGATTACGAGTGTAACGCCAGCCGGAGCAAGGTTTTTCTGTGCACCGGCAAAGAGAAGGCCAAACTTGCTAACATCAAGTGGTTCGCTGAGTACGCATGAAGAAATGTCTGCTACGAGAGGAATATTTCCTGTGTCCGGGATGTACTCGTAGTGGGTTCCCATGATTGTGTTGTTAAAGCAGATGTATGCATAGTCGTAGTCGCCGGAAATCTTTTCTACCTTGGGGATGTAAGAGTAGTTCTTGTCCTTGGAGGAAGCGATAACGTCAACTTCAACGCCGAGCTTTTTTGCTTCTGCAGCGGCTTTTTTTGCCCAGACACCAGTTTCGATGTAAGCAGCCTTTCCAGTGTGAATGCCAAGGTTCTGTGCAACCATTGCAAACTGTGTTGAACCTCCGCCCTGTACAAAAAGAACCTTGTAGTTGTCCGGCACCTTCATAAGCTTGCGGATCATGGCCTCTGCATCCTGAATGATTGGCTCATAAGCCTTTGAGCGGTGGCTCATCTCCATAACGGACTGACCTGTTCCGTTATAGTCCAACATCTCGGCGGCACATTCCTTCAACACTTCTTCCGGCAGGCAGCTTGGTCCTGCGCTAAAATTGTACACTCTGCTCATCGCTTTACTCCATTGCATATAGATTTGTCTTTACCGGGCTTCCCCAGTAACCTTAATTGTTTACATAAAAACACAAACTTGCACTAACCGTTTTGCCAGGCGCTCAGGGTTTCCAGGGCGGTTAAAAGCGAAACGTTCTCCACGTTTGTTGAACTTGGAACCGAAAGCACGCAGGGCGTGTAGTTTACGATTCCCTTTATTCCGCAAGCGGCAAGGCGGGCTGCCGTACTCTGCGCCTCCTCCGGGTTAACCGTAAGAATTGCAAATGCAATGCCCTCGCTTTTTATAACGCTCTCCAGCATCGTGGTGGGATGCAGGGGAAAAACCGAACGGAGCACTTCCGTCCTGTTAACGTTGCTGTCAAAACCGGCCACAATCTTGAAGGGCGAACCTTCAATCTCCATGTTGTCCAAAAGAACCTGACCCATACGGCCAAGCCCCACTATGCAGCACTTTTGCAGTTCCTTGGAAATGTTAAAGGCCCGGCACAAAGCTTCCTTTAGCTCTTCCGTCTTGTAACCGTTGCTAGCACCGCACTTCACTTCCAAAAGCGAAATGTCCCTGCGCACAACGGCAGCCGACCATCCGGTAAGCTCTTCTATCCTTTGAGAAGTAATTGTTTTTTCTTTTAGGCCCGCAAGAAGCCGCTCCAGTAAAACAAGCCTTCTCTTTGAAGGGCCGGGAATGGTTTTCATTACTTTAACACCCGCATCTGTGAATGTTTTCACAAAAAACTGACTGCTTTTTTAGCAAGTTTTATGTATTCTACTGATTTGAAAAGTATTTATCCAGTAAAAATTTGCCAAAATTTGCTTTTCCGGGCAAAATTCACAGGAATTTGGCAAAAACCTGGCTGAATTTACGATTTATGTGAATTTTATCACAATAAAACCCAAAAGACCTACGCCGCCATGGAGCCCTGGGTTGCTTGCAACCACTAGTACCGCGCAGCGGTATGAGCCGAACAGGCGAAGGGCGGTTCTCGCAACGAAGTTTCAAGCGAACGGCGGTGGCGCAAAGGCATGAACAGTCGAATTAGCCAAAAAGCAAAATGGTAGAGCAAACAAAACCACCGTCCAGAGACCCAAATAAAAGGAAATTTTCCACTCTTTTCCCCTAATTTCCTTGTCATGGCAAAAAAACTGCATTATCATTTTCTATATGATAGAAGAAGCGCCAAAATACGAAAACTTTCTAGACCAGGCTATCCCCATCCTGCTGAACCCCAAGTACCAGGATGCAATAAACAGGATAAACCAGGAATACCTCTATTGGGACAAGGTAAAGTACAGAACCCCCGAAGACCTGGATTCAAGAAATTTTTGGGCAGCAGTAAAATATTCCCGCCGCGGCGAACAGATTGCCTTTGCCCCCTACAACTTCCAGCTGGAGCAGACAAACTACATGCAGCAGTTGCTCCACGAATTTGACATGAACTTTGGCGGAACCCTCACCTCCTCCGCCGTAATCTCCGAAAAAAACCGCCAGTACTACCTGCTAAGCTCCATCATGGAAGAAGCCATTGCCTCAAGCCAAATGGAAGGCGCCAACACAACCCGCAAGGTTGCAAAGGAAATGCTGCGCAAACAGGCCAAACCCAAAGACAAAAGCCAGCAGATGATTGTAAACAACTACAACACAATCCGCTACCTTTCGGAACACCAGAGCGAAGACCTTTCCATAGAACTGCTATTGGACATCCACAAAAAAATAACAGAAAAAACCCTGGACAACCCCCAGGACGAAGGCCGCTTTAGAACAGAAGACAATATAATAGTAGCAAACGGAATCACAGGCGAAGTTGCCCACGAACCGCCGCCCTGCACCCTGCTCTACACAATCCTAAAACAAATCTGCGACTTTGCAAACCAAGACAAATTCTTTATCCATCCGGTGCTAAAGGCAATAATCATCCACTTTATGATTTCCTTCCTGCACCCCTTCGTAGACGGAAACGGAAGAACCGCCCGCTCCCTCTTCTACTGGTACATGCTAAAAAAAGGCTACTGGATGACGGAATTCCTTTCCATATCAAGAATCATCTACAAGAAAAAATCCCAGTACGAAAAGGCCTTCCTCTACACCGAACACGACAACCTGGACCTGGGCTACTTTGTAACATTCAACCTTAGGGTGCTAAAGGAATCCTACGAAGAGCTAAAACTCTACCTTGAACGAAAGTCCAAAGAAGAAAACTCCCTGGTGGAACTAAAAATCCACGGCATAAACGAGCGCCAGGCCCAAATCATCAAGCTCTGCATGCAAAAACCCTCATCGCTCTTCGTATGCAAGGAACTGGTTGTGCGCTTTAACGTAAACGTAAAAACCATCCGCTCCGACCTTGCCGGCCTTGTGGAACTTGGACTTTTGCAGACCATTCCGGTAAACAAAAGGCTGGTCGGCTACACCCGCGCCCCGGACTTTGACGGCATTCTTTCAGAACTTAGGGGAAATTAAGG
>JAILHV010000012.1 GCA_024695625.1 Treponema sp. | reverse complement strand
ACTACAGCTCCTGCCGCAACCACTGCATATTCGCCGATTGTAACGCCGGGACAAACTGTAACGTTCATTCCAAGCCAGGCATTCTTTTTGATTGTGACTTTGCCGTAAGTGTATTTTGTGTGACGCTCATTAAAGTCGTGATTAATTGTAGCAATGCGAAGACCAGGCGCAATGCAAACTCCGTCGACAAACTCTATTCCACCGGAAGCCGACAAAATTGCCGAATGATTGATGAAGACATTTTTCCCGAACTTTACGCGGTTTCCAAAGTCGCAGATAAAAGGTGTGAGAATGCGAACATCATCTAGCTTGCGGCCAAAAAGTTCTTCCAGGTCAGAAACATAACTTTGGTCATCTGGCATCTTTGCATTTGCAATCGCGCAGAGTTTTCGTGCTCTCATCATCTCGTCAACGGCTTCCTTAAAATAAGGTTCGCGCACATCCGTTGGTCCGCCTTTTTCCATAAGTTCGTAAACATAGCCTGGTGTGTAGTCCATTTTGTCCTCCTTCAATTTACATTTAAATTATATGCGATATGTGGCTTTTTTCTATGGGCAAGTTATGGTATAATGTTGTTTAAACGACAGATTTGGAAAGAGTGCCTAGAAAATAAGCAGAATGAAATAGTTTCCTTGTTGGAAGCAGCTTTAAGATTCAATGTGTAATGGAGTATCAGAATGACTAAAAATCAACTATCAGCCAACAAAATATCCTATACCGTCGCTTGTGTCAGTAGTTTTGCAGCTGCACACAAGCTCTCAAAAAAAGATGCGTTCTTGTATCTTTACGGCAACAAGGCTATTGCTTTTTTAAAAGAACATTATGATGTTGAGCACACACTGTCGCTTGATGAGGCGGTCGAAGACATGACGGAAATCTGCCGCAAGAACGGAGGAACACTGTGATATTGTACCACGGAAGCAATGTTGATGTGAAAGAAATCAACCTAAAAATCTGCAAACCATTCCGGGACTTCGGAAAAGGTTTTTATCTTACCAACATTCGAAGCCAGGCAGAAAGCATGGCAAAGCGTACCTCACGGATAAAAGGAGAAACTCCTGTTTTAAACATTTATGAAATTGATGATGATTTTATTATGAGGCAAGATCTGCGGGTTAAAGATTTCTCTTCAATTCCGACTGAAGAATGGGCTTTATTTGTAATGAACAACCGTAACCGAAATTTTTCTGACCGGCAGAATTCCCTTTGTAACCAGGACTGTAAATACGATATTGTTCACGGACCTGTCGCAGACGATGCCATGGCAGTCCTTTTTCAACAATATGAGCAAGAATTCATCGACCTGGAAATGTTAAAAAAACGTATGACCTATAAGGAACTTTCCATGCAGTATTCTTTTCACACGGAAAAGGCGGTTTCCTTGCTAAAAAAAGTGAAGGTGATTTATGGATAAGACAGACAAATCAGACTGGCTCATTGACTCTCTTACAAAAGAAATCGCAGGCTTTATTGTTGAGGATGAAAATGTCGAGTATGATGAGGCTTTGCGAAAGCTGTATTCATCAAAGTTGTTTGAAAAACTCTCTGACAAAGAGACTGGCTTATACCGCGAGGGTGCGGCATATGTATATCAGTATTTTTTAGAAGAGAACCAATGACTGAAGAAAAACTCGACCCCCGCATTGTCCGCACGAAAGAAGCAATTCAAAGTGTTTTCAAAAAAATGGTCTGCGAGATGCCTTATGAAAAAATTACGGTAAAGGCAATTACCGAGGTGGCCAGAATTAACCGCAATACTTTTTATCTTCATTATAATTGCGTTGATGATGTGCTTGCTGAAATACAGGCAAAGCATTCCAGCGAATACTCTGCCATAGTTTCGGGCTTTGACCAGATTAAGGATACGGATAAACTGGTGCGTTCTTTTTTTGAATATATGGAAGCTCAGGATGAATTTTTTAAGCGTGTGACTTGCGATAGCCGTTTTGATTATATCCGCGAAAGAATGCAGAACCGTGTTACAAAACAGGCAGCGGAATCTCGACCTCTGAAAGGAATAGAGCAGAGCGTGCGCAACATTCTTTTGACTTTTAATAACTGCATTGTACTTCTTTACCGCCAGTGGGTTGCCGACGGCCGTAAGATTCCTATGGAAGAAATGATTGAGCTTGCAACGACGCTTCTGGAAAATGGGATGAAGGGGTTTAGGAATAAATAAAGAAGCATTTCATATTGACAATCATCTATGTATCGTTTATAGTGCAACATATAGATACTTATCAATGTGAGGTTTCCTATGAATGAATCAGAAATTGCCCTTATCTGCAAAGCTTTGGGAGATGAAAATCGCGTTCAGATTATTAAAATGCTGAC
>JAILHV010000245.1 GCA_024695625.1 Treponema sp. | reverse complement strand
TAAGGAAATCTCTTATTACAAAGATTCGCTCTTCTGAATCGATACAGCGTTTATTTGTTTTTGCAATTTCGATAGAGTTAAGAACCATATCTCTATATTCTGTAAGAACTCCTGACTCTTCTTCCAAACGGTTATTCATCATTCGTTGATTAATGAGTACTTGGATTTTTTGCTCGGCTTTTTCTTTTCTATCCTCGTCTGTTAATTCAGGATCTAAAATTTCTAATGCCAAATCTTGAATAGGTTGACCTACAATATCTTCCATATCTCCGATTGAGTTCTCAAAAATCTTTACACGTTCATATAATCTTTCTAGGATTCTATCCTCTATAGTATTTTGACAGCATAAGTTATAAATACGAAGAACATCTGCTTTTTGACCAATTCGATCAATACGTCCTATTCGCTGTTCAAGCCTCATTGGATTCCATGGTAAATCATAGTTATATTCTACACTTGCAAACTGTAAGTCCAACCCTTCAGAACCAACTTCTGAAGATATCAAAACATTAATAGAATCATTTGCACGGAATTCTTCAATTAAATCGTCTTTTAAACTTCCCATTCCGCCTTTTATTGCAACTGCATTAATTCCATCTTCTCTTAGCCTTTCTTCAAGATACTCGTTAGTACCTCTAAAAAAAGAAAAAACAATAATTTTCTCTTTTGGATTCTGTTTAAGGAGTGTCTTTATGCTTTCGAGGAATTTATTATATTTAGAATCATGTTTTTTTAGGCCCCCGAATCTTACATCTGTAAATTCTTCTCCAATTTTCAGATAAAAAGGTTTTAAGTCTTTATATACCTTTTGATTTGAGGATTCTTCATCATCTTCATTTTCGAATTCAGAGGCTTCCAAAGATTCTTCTTCAGATATATCAAAATCTTGTTCCTTAAATTTCTGTAGCCAGTCCTTAAAAGCTGCGGGAAGACAACTTGCCATTTGTCGTTGTCTTGCTATTAAAGCAAATGTCATTATCTCTGAATGACCTTTTGACATTTCTCTGATTAATTTTGTTACACGCTGGTATATATCCATTTCATTTGGAGATAAATCAAATTCAACAGCAAATGGTCTGCGTTTTGAAGTATTTTCGAAAACAAATCTACGGCGCGTTCTATTAAAAAGATTATTGTAGAAGACCTGTCCACGAAGGTCTTCTGAATATTGCATTCGTTTTTCATTTGATGAAAAGATGTCATCTTTATTTTCAATTATTTCTTGGATTAGGTCATTATCATCTAGATTTGAAAAAGAGTTTTCTTCTAATAAATTATCAAAATCTTCAGTTGTTGAAGAAGGCCTTTGTAAACAATTGGCGAGTTTTACAAAGATACTATCTTTTTTTAACATATAATCAAAAGACCATTCATTATCAAATCTTTCAGGTGAAAGAAGATTCATAATAGAATAAAGATTTTCTGAACCTGTTTGAATAGGCGTTGCGGAAAGGAGAACAAGTGATTCTGTTATATCTCTAAGACGTGCTCCAGTTTTGAAATTTGCAGTTTCGCGATTCCTTAAATAATGTGCTTCATCAATAATAACTAAATTAAAAGCATATTCTGAATAGTTTGTTGCAAATTCTTCAAAAGCTCTATTTAAATTTCCTACTTTATCATATATATCATTCTTCTTTGTCCTGATAGATTCAATACTGCAAATATATGCAAATTGTTCTCGATCAACATTTTTCTCAATTAAATGAAAAGTCTCTAATAATTCATCTGCCTTTACAATCTTAGCATGAATTCCAAAGAGATTTTCCATATCTCTCTTCCATTTTTCTCTAAGGGCTGCAGGACAAACAACAAGAAGCCTTCTTGCATTTCGGCGGGCTTCAAGTTCCTTCCATATGTACATAGCCTCTATTGTTTTTCCAAGACCGACTTCATCAGCTATAAGGATTCTTTCTTCTGGAGATTGCAGGAATTTTGTGACTGGCAAAAACTGATGTGGAAGATATTCTGTAAGAGTATTGTTCATAGAATAGAACATATTAGTCAAATCTCCGGTAAGACGTTGAAAAGACATAATACGTCTATAATCATCAATTCCATTGAATTGGAAATTTGAGAATGCTTCTAGCGGGGTTTTAATTTCTTGATATTCCTGTAAAATGTCTTCTGACAGATAAACTGACTCCCCGTTTTCAAATTGAACCTGATATTTAGTTCCATTACTAGTTAAAACAGAGCCTTTTATAGTTCCAATCTTTCCATCAGTTATTTTTTTTACTTTATCTCCGGTATTAAACATAATATTGCATCCCTATCCAAAGTATTTCTCAATGAGTTCATCAATTTCTTGTGAATTAAAACCCGAATTTGCATATTCATATGTAGCTATCAAGTTTTGACCTTCAATGAATCCATGCTCAGCGTACCAGATTTTTTTGTCTTCCCATTTTTTCTTATAATTCGCATTGCTCATCATTCCACAATGTTCCCAGATGTATTCATCACCCATATAGGTAATTGTAAAGTCCGGTATTTTCTTTTTGCCATCTCTTATAAAGTCTTGTTCATATTCATAAGAGATTCCTTTGTCGAATAACTTATCTGCAATAATAAGTTCTGATTTTGAACGAACAAAATCCCCTTTTTTAGTTTTATGAATGAGATTTTCTTCATAATATTTATCATCTTTTTCGCAAATCTTAGGTTTTCTAAATAAACATGTAAATCTACGAATAATATCAGAATATTCTGGATTAGAATAATTCCGTAATGAATAAGAATCGCCGTTATAGATGATAATTAGCTTATTAACTTGCCTTGTCGTTGCGGTATATAGTAACTCTCTTGAAAGTAAACGACATGGCTCATTTAAAACTAATATTACTGTATCAAATTGACTACCTTGAGCTTTGTGAATTGTTAGAGCATATGCCAATTCAAGGATACAATCTATTTCTGCAGAGAAATAATTTTTTCCATACGAATAAGTACAGCCCGGCTGTGTTGAATATTCTACTTTTACATATTTGTTTTGTGGCCATTTCCATTGTACACAAATACCAATTTCTCCATTAGCAACATATTGCTGACCTTTGTCCTCAGGCCAAGGCTTTGTACCATGATATCTTCCACCATCTCGAGCTTCATTTTTTATACAAATAACTTTATCACCATATACTATGTTTTCAGGTCCTTTACTTGAAGGAAGTGGTCGTCTAAACCATGGTGTCGATTCATCATTAGCAATACTCAAATATTCTTGTCTATATTTTTGTTGTATTATGTGGTTAAGATTTGTTACTCCGTAAGGCATATTTCGGATAGGAGCTAATATCTGCCAGGCTTCTGCATTTCTTGCACATCCTACATTAAAGAATTGTCTTCCATCCTTACCTTCATTACATCCAAAAGCACGATTGAATCCTTTAATATCATCAGGAGAATCCATATGCAATTCTTCTTTCAAAGTATCAAAAAGAAGTGTATTGAGTTCATCTACAGTATTCCATTTTTTAAAAATGATATTCTCACTATTTTTCTCGTCCTGAATCTTATTAAAAACATCGTCATCACAATCTGAATCTACAGTTGACATGAACCATTTTGAAAGAGAGCAATCTAATCTTTCTTCTCCTGTTTTTTGGTCTTGTCTATTAGTAATTTTTAAATGACCGAATCCGTTACCAACCCTTGGAAACTTAGTTTCAGGAATATTTTCACTAATATGTTGTACTAAATCTACGAAAGGTCGCCCTGTACCAATAGGAGGTAATTGATTTGGATCTCCTACAAATATGATTCTTTTAGCCGTATTGTTTAATGCTTCAAGAAGGGCTCCAAACATTTCTTCTGTGAGCATAGAGCTTTCGTCTATTATTACAGTTTGTGGTACATCGGTTGCTTGAATCGTAGATAAATGGTAATTACATGTATAGGGATTGTAACGGCCACATTTCATCAGAAACTGAGCAACTGTTAATGCTTGGAAATCAATGCTTTTACCTGAAAGAGATTGTGTCATTCTTACACGAGCTTTACCTGTCGGTGCTAAAAGTAAAATACCACCACTTCTAACTTGTTGGCTTGCACAAAAACATGCTAATAATGTGGTTTTTCCAGTTCCCGCCCCACCTATCAAAACAGAAAGTTTTGACTCCAAAAGCTCTTGTAAGACAGCTTTTTTTTCTAAACGAGCATTTGCTTCTTTTTCTTTATCCTCAGATTTCTTTGTAATAAATGTATCAAGAATAGAATCCCAATTTTCTTCGGATACAACATTTCTTTTATTCAATCGCTTTGGAATAGTTTCCATTATAAGCATATCAATTTTTCTTAATCTATTTAATTGAAATGCTCTTTGATACTGATAGTCTGAGTTATGACTTTCTATTTCAACTATAGTAAGTTCTTCTTTTAAGAAGTCCTCAATATTATGAAGAATATCACTATTAATGTCGCACTTCGGTTCAATCGCAGCATTTTGAATTGAGTCGATACATAACCAATATGGATATAAAGAGTGTCCATTCAATGCTTGTTTTTCAAGAATATCAATTAATACAGCTCTGATACGACGTTTATCTACACCAGAATCTAGCTTTGTTGGTTTTTCCAATGGATATTTCTTTTGTATTATTTCTGCAGGAAAAATAGCCATATCTATTTTCCTAAATGCAATTCGTATCTCTTCTCTCTTATCCAAAGTTCTCTCAAAAAGAATGTATGGGTTTTCTATAATCTCAGAATCCTTTAAAAATAATTTGTACTTATCTCTTCCTTCAGGATAAAAGAATGCCCAGCCTTGTTTTTCAGTAAGAGTAATACGGGATAATAATTCAAATAAGTTTTTTCGTTCTTTTGTTAGTCCATTCCAATTATTAATTAATTCTTCAGGAATTGAATTAAATAATTGCTTAGAAATAAAAGAGGATAATTTTGAAAAAGCAATATCTAATACTTCTATCAGATTCTTAGAATTATTTTTGTAGTAATCATTAATTTCATTGGCAATAAAAAGACCTTTTCTTATTCCTGAAGCACAAAGCATTTCTCCTAAGCCTGGATATCCACCTCTATCAAGCCACAGTTCTTCTAAGCGTTTCTTACACCATAGAATACATTCATTCCAATTTCCGTCTATTTTTCCATTTATGTACTCTAAAACTTTTATTGTCTGAAGAAGGGTATCAATAGCGCCATCATAAGATAAATGTTCGGTTGCAAACGAAAATTCCCATCTATATTCATCTGATGCATAAACAATAGCTTGTTCAATATCAAATTCAGGGTCTGTTTCTGCATATTTTGCAATTTTATCATATGGAATAAGAAAACCATTCTTATTATCTGGGCGAATGGAATGACATATCATTGTTTCCCATAAGAGGGACCTGGCCGGTTTTTCGTCTGTGTGGTCATATTCTTTAGTAGGAATAATATCTTCTACAAAGCCGATTCCTAAAACAACTCGCTTATTTGTATCTGTATATGGAATCTGTTTGGCGTATACAAAACATAAAGATTGTTTTGGTTTTACATTACGATAGAATGCATCAAAGATTTCTTTCTGGTTTTCTGCAGTCTGAATCCAGTTAGTTGTAAATGGAATACCAACTGCATCTTCTAAATCTTGATTGAAATTAATGCCCAGCTTTTCATAATCAAAACCGTGGTCTTTCATTGTCCAAAGATATGGTCTGGCTGGTAATGAGTATGGAGGAAATGTTTGCTCGGTATCTCTAAAATGAGAATGAGTTTCTGGAGAAGATTTTACATATGGATGATTTACCATTCTTGTAATCGGTTTATCTGACATAAAGGCAACGCCTTCTGCTATACATGGAATTTCAGATTCATGTCCAGAAATATCGCAGCCTGCAATAACCTTTTCAATTTCATCTTTCTTGTTTTCGTAAATATTTTTTAATCGTAAACAAGACATGTTTTCACATGGTTTATTACAGACCTTTCCACACCATCCATTATCTGTCCATGGGACACGAACTGTTATATTCTGAATCATAGCTGTTCTCCTAATTCTTCCAAACATTCTTATGATGATAATCTAAAAATTCCAGATGCCTATCTTCTACCCATCTTAATTTCATATCAGAATTGATTCCAAGTCCACACATATCAGCACCATCAAAAGAAAATGCAGATGACACCATAATTAATCCATCATCTGTAAAAGAAATATAACCTTTGTCAAAAAGCGCATCCAGATTTGCCGTAAGCAAAAATCCGTTGTAAACATTCAGTCGCTCTGCATCGCTGGCGCAGTCTTTCCATGGTTTTGCGTGACTTGCCCGCAATGCTTCTTTGAGTGTACAACCCGTAACTGCACAGGCTCCACCCCAATAGTTCATGAGGGCTTCTCGATAAATGTCCTGTCCAAATCTTTCTTTTACAATGCGTTCTGCTTCTGTTTTTTGAATTTCGGTATCTGAAAACTCTGCAAGTTTTTTCTGATATTGTTCTAATGGATTATCAGGCAGAGAAGCAAAAAGTTCAGCGATTCGTTTTAACATTACAGAGAAGGAGAAAGATTCTTGTAATGTGAATTCATATTCTCCATTGGAATTAAAATGTATATCAGAATCAAAATGACTTTTACTTAATGTCTTGCTAAAGCGAATAACAAAAGAACCATCTGAAGTCTTCTGAATGGTACTGGTTTCCTTAAAAAACGAACTGAACAAGTTTATGCAATCTGACTTGGAATTGCTGTCAATTTCCCAGCCGGCATCCTTTGCGCATTTTTCCAGTATCGTTCTTTCTATAGTTGATATGTCCATAATAATCTCACTTTAACGAATATGTCCTATTCCTGTTAGCACCATTGGCAACAATCTTGCCATCTTCAACGAGTTCAGAAAGATAGTCTTTTGTGCGTGATTGTTTCAAGCCGATAAACAAAGCAATATCCTGTGAACGAGCTACGGAATGATTAGAAAGATATTCCAGAATTTTGTCTTTGTAGTTTATCGCCGATTTATCGCCGACATTTTGATTTATCGCCGATTTATCGTCGATTTGTGGTTTTATCGCCGTTTTTTGTGCTTTATCGCCACTTTTATCGCCGTTTTGCTTATACGAAGGGCGGTAAAAGTTCACACGAAGCATATCGCCAATTTCAAGGAACTCTGGTCTGTCTACTCCATTTTCATCGCACTCTGCAAAAATGCGCTTAAAGCCAGAACCCCAGCCTTCAAGGACATCTATCTTTTCAAGAGTGCGTGCAAGCGTTTTATTGCGGATTGACGAACGGCCTGACAAAGCTTCTTCAAGGGTCAAAGAACCATATATGTTTCCCGGCGAAGAAATCTCAACTCGGTCATCATAAACCGCAACTTGAACGCTTGAACTCATTTGATAATTTCGGTGAATAACTGCATTAATAATTAACTCGCGGATTGCCTTGTGAGGAAGTTCATACTTTTCTTTGTGAACAATTCCATTTATTTCCACCGCCATGCTCAAATAGTTCAGAACAAATTTATAGGCTCCGTCTATCTGCTCGCAAAGAGGACCTTCATATTCCTTTTTATCAAGAAAGTCAACTCGTTCTGTTCCGCGGAATCTGGCGCACTGAATGCGGGAAGTATAATCATGCTTTCCCAAAAGAATTGCATAAGCATTTGTCGCGGTATCTTTTTTATTGCCGATTATAAGATTCAGGTTCTCCAGATCTTTTCTTGTAATCTTACGCTCGGCACGCTCAGAAAAATCCTTGCAAAGGTATTTTATGTCTTCATTCTCAACCTTTACATTAGGACAGGCAAACTCATCATAATAAACATGGCGGCCACGGTTAGAAAGTTCCTCCAAAGCAGTCCAATCAGCATTTCTGGTTGTTGCTCCAAGACGGATAAATGTACCATTTTCTTTTCCAAGGGATTTTATAAAATAAGGAGTTGCGTTTCCTGGGAACACATTTACAATCAAAAGCTGGGCATCGTCCACCATCTCGGCTGTAATGTCGAACATAATCTGCGGTTCACACATCTGACCGATTGTATCTGCAATATTGTCTTTGAGTTCGAATAAATCAACAGTTTTTGCAAGACCTACAAACTCACGCTTGTTATTCACACCAAGCACAAACTTGCCCCCAGCCCCATTAGCAAATGCAACTATGGTTTTAATCCATTTCTGAGATTCTTGAGGAAGTTCTGTTTTATATTCTAAGGTACGGCTCTCACCATTTTGGATTTCTTCTTGTAAGGTCATTATGTCTCCTCTATTAAAAATCTTTATTACTTTTTTTGAAATAAAAAAATATTGTCTTGCTCTTCTAGTTTCTGTTTTACAAAAGAAGAAATCCTAAAAGAATCTAACAAGTCTTGCGGTGTTTCTGGTGTAGCAGGGACTCTATAGCATTCAATTTGCTTATTAAAATTACTAATATTGCTTGCAAAATAGGATAAGGCTTTTTCTTTTCTTTTAAAGTCTGCATGAGGATTGAATGTCAAAAAATTAAATCCATCATTTAACCACCAAGCACAACCGTTTATATTATCATGATTTTTCTGCCTATAGTATGAATTTGTAAAAATAACCATATCAACATTAGTATATTTTTCAATATCAGCAAAAGGACTCTTTGTAAAAAGGCCCTTATTAAAAAATAAGAAATTTACATAACCTTGAATCTCGCAAATTGTATCCAACGAAACAAAAAGTACATTCACTTCATTTTCATTTGCTATTGGAGGAAATTTTTCTCCGGCTGAATAAAGATAATCTTTTAATTTGTTATCATCACTTTTTCTAGAAAGAACTTTGAGATTATCATTACATGATTCTAAATCATTTTTTAACATATTAAACTGACTTTCAGCAGCATCTTTTGTATCAGCTCTACCTATATTTGCAACAAAAATAGTATTAATACCTGTTTTAAGAGTTTGATTCTTACTTCTCTCTGGACTTTTAGCTTCAACATTAAATACGAATCCTTCTTCAGTTTTTGTGGTGCACTCAGGTTGTTTTCCTCTTTTTTGATCTACATCATCTCTGACTACTTTTTCATAAGAAAAGTTTTCTTCGTTTAATCGAAATACATGGTATATAACACATAACTCAGTTGCAGATTGATAATACTGATTCTCATTAAATGTATTTCTATTTAGTTGGAGTTTATTGAATAATAGGTCTTTTGTATCTTCTTCCGTCATTCTCTTACTAATATCGCAAAGCAATAAAACAAAATCCTTAAAATAACCAGTATCTTGTATAAAACTCATCTTCAATGGGTTTAAATCACTCGTATTCTCAAATATCTCTTCAAAATTCAATTCCATTTACAGTTGCTCCTCTTTTGGTAGAAAAGAAATCATTTGATCGATATTCATTTTATCATCTTTAATTTTAGATTTTACTAAATCCCAATACTTTATAATTGCAGTAAGTTTGTCAAAATATAATTTATCATGTGAACCGTTATCTCCAAGAAACATACCTTCCAGAAAATATTCTTTTTCATTAAAAGGATAATCCTTAAATCTCCATATTCCACATCCACTCATACCATGCAAATCCGGCATATTGTAAGTTTTATGTGTGCCAAAGTTTTCTGTTTCAATAAGGCGCTTATCATATTCATTGTAACTGGTATCTAAATAATCGATATCTGTATGCTCTGAGTTTATATCACCAAGAGTTTTGCACTTAAGTAATGTTTCATCAAATTCTAATTCAAAACATAATGTTTTTTTGTCTGTTGTTTTCTTATGCCTATTTGCTTTATTGAAAGAAGCAGGGTAGCCATAATAAAAATTATATGTACCATTTTGATTATATTCTAATGAATCTGTAATATCAAAAGGAATATAACCAGATTTTTGTAATTCTTCTTTTAAGGGGGCGTCTACATATATTATTGAATAATCTAACACAAGAAAATCATCCTTTTTACAGGGAGGCCATATAATCCCTTTGCAACATGAAATAGGATAGGATGTGTCCAAGTATAGATATAATTCGTCTATAGTAAATTGACTAAAAGTATGTCCAGCTGTGAAAATATACTCTTTTCCCTCGTACTGCACATAGATTCCTGATGCAACTCCGTCTGGAAGACCTGCAATTTTCCGAATAATCATAATTGTATGCTTTTTTAAAGTCTCAAGAACTAAATAGTCAATTATTTTTTGCTTGTCCTTATCAAACTTACTTGAAATACCTTGAATGTTTGGTTCAACCATTATTCTCATTGAATTTTTAATAGAGTGATAAATCTTCCCATCATACCCCTGTGGAATTTGAGTACTAGGTTCAAAAATGTAATCACATACAAATGAATAATCTGGTGTAAATTTATAATCATCATCATAAAAACTTGACATTTTCTATTCTCCCCTTCTACTCCAGCCTATCCCATGCTTCTAGCACCAGCCGTTGTGTGCGGTACTCACCGTATTTGGCGATTTCGTTGTCTTTGAGAACACGGAAGGTTTCGCTTGGGTAGTCTTCGCCCATTACGGAGTGAGGGTCCAGGATGTACTGAAGCTCGGTGCGAGTAAGTCCGTACAGGCGGGCAAAGTATGCATCCAGTTCGGCACGGAGGACGGCGCGTTTTGCGTCGTCAAAAATGTATGGAGGCAGGAAGCTTTCTGAAAACTCGCGGTTTACAGATGCCGAATCAAGTTCGGCATGACGAGAACTGTCACCCTGAACTTGATTCAGGGTTTCGTGCAATTGCAGCATTTTAAGGCGCATTTTGAGTGAAGAATCTTTCCACAAGGCTTTTGCCCATTCGGTCATGTCTGTTGCTGTGTATGTAAGAGCCATTACGCTGGGAACGATGAAGTTCAAGGCGGCTTCGTGGTATGAAGAAGGAGGAAGAACAGGAAGTTGTTTTGTTATAAACATATTCAAATGAGTTCCCCCAATTTTGAAACGTGTAGCAAAGTCAAAAGATAAAGAAGTTACATTCGCTACAAAACAGGCCCTTTGTACTGTGGAAATCTTATTGTCAAAATAAGCAAGTTGTAATGTATTTCCAGCACCACAAAATGGAATAACAGTAAAAATCATTGTTCTCTCATTTGTTGCATTAGTTATATCTCTCCATCCCATCAAATACTTCGGACACAACTTCTCTGCAACCTCAAATACAGCCGCGCACAAATCTTTGGAACCCAGAGTTGAAAGCCTGGAATTTAGAATTTTCAATTCCTCATTTTCAATATTCAATTTCCCGTTTTCAATTTCCTTGCTTTGAGAAAACAAGTCATCGCTAAATTTTTCTGCCTTTTCCCTAATCAGCTCACGCAGTTTCTTGTCGGTTCGACTACGCTCACCGACCGAAGCGTCTTGGTTGCTGAGCGTGGTCGAAGCAATCAATTCCCTCAGAGCTTGAACAATTTTCAAATCCAATGTTGTTGTTCTGAGCACGGTTTCTGCATACGGCACATAATATTGCGGCGTTACTGTAAAATTGGGATCTTCTTTTTGCTCCACAGTTACATCTTTTGGCTCACCATTAACAAATGTGTTCCAGCGATGGTCAAACTGATACATCATCTTTGCTTCATAAAGAGGAAGATAATCCTTTTTCTTTTCATTTATAAATAATCCGCTGTCATTCGACATGTGATACATAGTGCTGAATTTTATCTTCCATGGATTTCCAGATTCCGAATCAAGTTCGGAATGACAGAGAGATTCATTGACGAATACGCCAACTTTTTTGTAAATTTTTTTGGCAAGTTTTGCATCTTCTTCGCTTCGGAAAACAGGACATGTATGGGTGTTCGGATTTATTAAATCAAAATCTTCCGGAGTCATCGTAAAATGGCGGCGACTGTCTTCAAGCTCTGTAAGATTATGAAGGAAGAAAGCAAAATCACTCATTCCATCCTTTTGTGCTAATGTCAAAAGACAGAATTTAAATCGTGAATCAACAGTTGGGAAAAGTCCCTCACGATTTTCAAAATCATAAAGACTCTTCAACATTCCGCTGGTTGCAATCTTTCCAAAATATACCTTAGTTCCGTCATCGGTCGCAATGCCCGAAGGTACTATAAATCCTGCTGTTCCAAATGCGTCCATCATTGTATAAATAAGTTCCGCAAAAAGAGCATACATGTTTACATCGCCAGTTCCAGTTAACTTATATCGGCAGTCTGCAAAACTCTTATCATTTGTATGAACGAATGTACTTGTGCTTTCTGCGCTGTGAAGGGCTGTGATAAAACTTTCGTATAA
>JAILHV010000212.1 GCA_024695625.1 Treponema sp. | reverse complement strand
CGGAATCTTTATGGCAAGCGGATTCAACTATTACAAGGCAGGCCGCGCAACAGGCGAAATCGTAGTAAAAATCCTGAAAGGAACAAAGCCTTCTGAAATCCCGGTACGCTTTATGACGGACCCGGCAGATTCAGACTTGCTTATCGACCTTGACGTTGCAAATGCATGCGGAATCACCATTCCGGAAGACCTGAAGAATTCTGCAAATATGATTTTTGAAAACGGAAAACTGATAGAAAAATAATTTGTAAATTACTATAATGGGCTGTCTGAATGGGCTTTGACAAAACTCTTCGGACAGCCTTTTTGTTTTAGGAACTGGATATGTTTTGTAGTATTATTATTGAAGGTTTAATTTACGGAATCATGGTACTGGGCGTTTTTATGTCCTACCGCGTCACAAACTTCTGCGACATGACGGTTGACGGTGCCTTTCCCATGGGCGGGTGTATACTTGCGGCATGCCTCTTGCTTGGATTGAATCCCTTCCTTGCCCTCTGCCTTGCCTTCCTTGGAGGAGTCCTTGCGGGACTTTGCACAACCGTAATCTACACAAAGCTCAAGATTCCTGATTTGCTTGCGGGAATCCTTATGATGACAATGCTCTATTCCGTCAACCTCCGCATAATGAAAAATACGGCCAACGTCTCTTTCCTTAAGATTGCGACGCCTTTTTCCAGAATAACATCCTTCTGCGAAAGCCATTTCCCTTCCCTTCCTGCAGAAGTTGGAGTCTGCATTTTCCTTGTTGTCTTTGTAATTGCGCTAAAGTGGGTTATGGACATCTTTTACCACACGGACCTGGGCCTTACAATGGGAGCTCTCGGTGCCAATGAACAGATGATAATTTCACAGGGCGTTAATCCGCAGGTTGTGCGCGGCATAGGCGTTTGCGTGGGCGACGGACTTGCTGCCCTTTCCGGTGCCTTTGCCGCAATGTACAATGGCTTTGCAGATGTAGGAAGCGGAACCGGTGTTATCGTAAGCGGCCTTGCATCCTTAATGCTTGGTGAATTCATAATCCGCTCCAACAAAATCGGAATGCAGACCCTACGCGTATTGATTGGTTCTGTCATCTACCGCGGAATCATGTACTTTGGACGCAGCTACGGCTTTGTGATTGGACTTACAAGTAATGACCTAAAGCTTATCACCGGTCTCTTAATCATCATCTGCCTTATCATTTCCAAGAAGGGGAGCAAAAAATGCTAGAGCTTAAAAACATAGGAATCACATTTAACGCTGGAACTCCCGACCAGAACGAGGCACTTAAAAACATAAACCTCACAATCAACGAGGGAGACTTTATCACTGTAATCGGCTCAAACGGGGCGGGAAAGTCAACCCTTTACAACATCATCTCCGGCAACATGCATCCTTCCCACGGAACAATCACCTTGGACTCAAAGGACATAACCAACGAACCCGAATACAAGCGCGCAAAATTCATCGGCCGCATTTTCCAGAACCCGCTTTTGGGAACGGCAGGAAAAATGTCGCTCCAGGACAACATGATGATTTGCAGCAAAAAAGGCTGGAAGGGACTTAGAATCAGCCTGAACAAAAAGAAGCAGGCATATTTTAGGGAAGAACTAAAAAAGCTGAACATGGGACTGGAGGACCGCCTAAACGACAACGTTGACCAGTTCTCAGGCGGCCAAAGACAGGCACTCACCCTGCTGATGGCGGTAATGTCAAAGCCCCGGATTCTCCTCTTGGACGAACACACGGCGGCCCTTGACCCGACCAATGCCGACATCATAATGAAGCTTACAAAAGAATTTGCTGACAAGTACAATCTTACCGTAATGATGGTAACCCACAACATGCAGCAGGCCCTAGACTACGGTAACCGGCTCCTGATGATGGACGCAGGCGAGATAATCCTGGACATAAGCGGCGAGGAAAAGCAAAGCCTCACCATGGAAGACCTGAACAACCGCTTTAAGGCAATCAGAAAAACTTCCATCACCAGCGACAAAATGGTTTTGCAGTAAATTCAGAATTTTTTTCTGCGGCAGTTGCTTTTGTAACTGCCTTGCCCTTGAAAAATCCCTCCATGGATTTTTCAAGGGATCGTAGATTCCCTTCGGAAATCTACGTGTTGCTAAGTCGCCCTCCATGGCTCTGTACTGGTCGACAAGAAAGAGGAAAAAATCCCTCCATGGCTCTGTACTGGTTTGCAAGAAAGAAGAAAAAATCCCTCCGCAAAACAAACTCGCACCCTCCCAAACACGCCCGGTCCCTGAGGCTCTCGAAGGGCCGTGTAAAAGTTGCCTTCGTCATCCCGAACTAGATTCGGGATCTGTAAAAGTAAAACCCCGGTCATTGCCCTGCTTAATACGTCAATCAGTGAATTTTTCACAGAATTTTATGTAAATTTTCATTTGTTTTTGTGCGCACATACTCACTACAAAAATTGTTTCGTGTTCTAAAATAAGCTTAAGATTAAACAGTCGGTAGAGTTTACGCATATTATTTTATGGAGGAATAAAATGAAAAAATCTTTCCTAATCCTAACGGCCTCTCTTGGCCTAAGCCTTGCTCTCTTTGCCAACGGTAGCGGGTCAAAGGCTTCTTCTGGCGTGATTGTGCCTGGCGCAACTATAAAAGGTGCAATCAAAGGTTCCGAAGTATTCATTGCAGGCCGCACGGTTACAATCCCAAAACTCTGGGTTTGTGACCACGAGGTAACTCAGGGCGAATACGAAAAATACTGTGGCTACGGAACAGTTTATGGTGAAAAATACGGTCCAAGCGATGAATTGGGCAAGGGAAGCAACTACCCTGTATACAATATACAGTGGTATGATGCTGTAGTTTACTGCAACAAGAGAAGCATCGCAGAAGGCCTTACCCCCTGCTACAAAATAAAGGGCAAGACAGACCCAAGCAAATGGGGTGCGCTACCAATCGAAGATGATGAT
>JAILHV010000145.1 GCA_024695625.1 Treponema sp. | reverse complement strand
CATCATCTATGAACTCACCCAGACAGTCCGCATGCAGGAAACAGAAATCATGGATGCCGTTGAAGAACAGGCAAAGGGAAACCAGCAGGTCTTGGACACAATGGAAGAAATCACCCAAAACACAGGCCACGTAAGGGACGGCTCAAAAGAAATGCTTTCAGGCGGCGAACAGGTCGTAAAGGAAATGGAAATCCTGAACAACGTCACCTCCAAGATAAACCTCCAGATGAACCTCATGACGGACAGCATAGACGTTATAACATCCGCCATGGAAAACGTAAACTCCGCATCCGCAAAAAACCAGGAAGACTTGAATTCCCTCGGAGACATAATCGGAAGCTTTACGCTGTAATTTTTCCTTTTTGGCAGTTTTTTTTGGACGGAACCTTTAACCGCTCTTCCATTTTATTCCTTGGCTAACTCGACGGAAGGTTCCCTTGCGCCACCGCCCTTCCGCCCTTCGCTATCCGCTCATACCGTCCTTCGGCCGGTACTGCCGGGGCTCCACGGCGGCGTAGGTTTTTCTAGTATGCCTTTCACAACTAATGCTTGCGAAATTACAGCAATGGCCTTATAATTTAAGAAAGGTCTAAGCATTCCCATGCCAATGCCCTTTAAGGAGTTTTTTCATGAAGAAATCAACACTCGTTCTGGCTGCAGTAGCAGTTATCTCTTTCATTTTTGCCCTTTCAAGCTGCGCAACCACAAATTCTTCCGGTAGCAGTGGCGGAAGCTCACAAGGCGGCGGTCAACAGCAGGGCGAAAAAGTCACAATCAAAATGTACGACAACTGCCCCACAGACGATGCTGGCGGAATCCTTGCACAGGCAGGCTTCAAGGCTTTGGACGCTTCTTACACCGGCGAAACTTCATTCACCTTTGTAGGCGCACCTGATTCATCAAGCATTCAGCCCATCCTCAAATTCACATCCAGCTGCAAGGCCATTCAGACTGCAATGCAGAAAGCATCCGGCAAAAAATGCACCCTTACCTACAACACTGCAAAAGACGGCTCCGGCATCAAACTGGACTTGTCTTCAACCACCGCAATCTTGAACACCTTGGCAATGATGATTTCCAAGAACGCAACAACAATCTACGGTATTTACAAGTACTAAAAAGACACTTCGCAGACTATCGGCAGATGGTCACTAAAGCCGCTTCCGTTCCAAATCTTGTACTTCTTGGGAATTTTTGTCCCCTCTTCGCTCCATGGTTCGGAGGCGGCAGCTTCAAAATATTCAACTTCAGCATCACCTGCATAAAAAAACTGGTCGATTCTAGACCACTCACCGTTAAAATAATAGCTTCCAGGCTCAACAAGCGATTGCGAAAAATCATACCAAGGGCTTAGCACCTCTACCCCAAAGTCATTTTGTTTTCCAAAAGCAAGCTCCCGCAAAATAATTATTCCACTATCCCCTCCCTTCTTGAACTTTCCAATGTCCCGGTTAAAGTCTCCGCAGCACAAAACAGCCTTGCCAAGAGCCAGCTCTTCCCCAACCTTCCGCGAAAGAACCGACTCCTGAACATTGCGCCACTTCTCCGTTGCATTCTCACCGCCGCTCATGCTCTTCCAGTGGTTAACCATAAGCGTAAGAATACGGCTACCCTTGCAAACCGAAAGCTGCATCAAGGGCCTCATCCTTGGCATATCAGACTTTTGCCTACGAAAATCCACTGAATGGACAGTCAGCTCGCTTATGGGCCAGCGGGAAAGCACTCCGCAACCTATTGCACCGCCAAAATCCTTTGCAAAGCAACCGTAAGCATAGACCTTTTTCTTGTCCCATTCCCCCGCCAAAAAATTGCTTATGTCCATCATAACGCCTTCGTTTTCAATTTCTTCCATTACAAAAACGTCCGCATCCAAAGCCTTTATCACCTGGCAAAGACGCTCAAGACGCACTGTGTATGCTTCCTGCCCCCAGCTTCCGTCTTTCTTGAATTCATCATATTCAAGACCGCTTGTTGTGCAGTCAAAAAAAGTCTGGACATTCCAGTTTGCAACCCTAAGCTTCTGCCTGCAGCCCAGTTCCCTGCCTGTCCCCCTTCTTCTTTCCGCAGTACTTGATTCACCCTCAGCATCACAGAGCGAACATCCGCCAAAGCAAAGGGCAAGCAAAAAGACTTGCATCAAAACCAAAAGTATTTTCTTCATTTTTTTCATCCATACTATATATAGCTCCTAAAAATTCAAAAACTGACACAAATGCGCAATTTTTTTTGCAAAATATTGCCTAACCAAAGCCTCGCTTGCACGTGAAAATAAAAACTACTATAATATTCCTATGCTTTTCTATTATTTGGTAATTTATCCTATAAAACAAATTCTTGAAATTTTTTACCTTTTTTTTGAAGAACTAACGAGAAGTTCGGGAATTTCTGTAATAGGACTAAGCTTTGTCGTAACGCTTTGCTGCCTTCCACTGTACATAATAGCCGAATCTTGGCAGGAAAAAGAAAGAATTCTGGAAGACAGCATGCGACCTGGCGTTAAGCGCATAAAAAAAGCATTCAGGGGCGACGAGCAGTTCATGATGCT
>JAILHV010000143.1 GCA_024695625.1 Treponema sp. | reverse complement strand
AAATGCGCATAGAGAAAATGCCAATAAAACCAATAAAAAAATCTTATTCATACTGAATTCCGTCCTCTATTCAACTTAAACAGCATTTGACTGAAATTGTTGCAAAAAATTTTCTTTGTACTGTAAATATCGGCCCTGGACTATTGATTCACGAATTTCTTTTACAAAGTGCTGCAAAAAGTAGAGGTTGTGGTAGCTTGCAAGCATGGAAGAAAGGATTTCCTGCTCGCGGAAGATATGCCTAAGGTAAGCCCTGGAGTAAGTTCTGCACACTTTGCAGTTGCATTGGCTGTCTACCGGCGAAAAGTCGTGCTCAAAGCGCTTCTGCTTTATGCTGAGCATGCCGTGGTGGGTAAAATAAAGTCCGTGGCGGGCAATTCTGGTAGGCTGAACGCAGTCAAACATGTCCACTCCGTATTCAACAGCCTGAAGGATGTACTGGGGCGTTCCAATTCCCATAACGTAAAGGGGCTTTTCCTTTGGCAAAAGGGCCGCCGTATAGGCAAGCATAGAGTTGAATTCATCTGCTGGCTCCCCTACGCTAAGTCCGCCGATTGCAATTCCCGGGGTGTCAAGGGATGCAACAAATTCTGCGCTCTGCTTCCTTAGGTCTTCGTAAAAATTGCCCTGTACTATAGGAAAGAAAGCACCCTTGTAGCCCTGCTCCTTGTGCAAAAGCCATTCCTTGTGGGCGCGAACTGCCCAGTCACTTGTTATGCGGAGGTCCTTTTCCGCCTGCTTTTTGTCCACTCCGTATTCCGTGCAAACGTCAAGCTGCATCTGTATGTCGCTGTTAAGCTTTACCTGGGTTTGCACAACGTTTTCCGGGGTAAAGAAATGCTTGCTTCCGTCTATGTCGCTACGGAAAGTAACGCCTTCTTCCTTGATTTTCCGCAAGGCAGAAAGAGAAAATACCTGGAATCCACCAGAATCAGTCAGGAAATTCTTGTCCCACTTTGTAAAACCGTGAAGCCCCCCAGCCTCCTGAACCAAGTCAGCACCGGGGCGCAGGTACATGTGGTAGGTGTTGGCAAGTATTATCTCAAAGCCAATCTCGTCAAGTGAATCCTTGTCTACGGCCTTTACGGTACCTTTCGTTCCCACAGGCATAAAGACCGGGGTATGCACATCTCCGTGAGGAAGGTGGATTACACCCGTCCTTGCGCGGCAGCCCTTGTCTTCATGCTCAATCTCAAAAAAATGTTCAACCATATATATTTCCTGACGCTAAAATATCACGTCTTAGCATACTTTAGCAATAGACAGCTTATGGCTATAAAAAGGAATACAGGGAACCAGGCACCAGTAAGGGGCGGAATTGTGCCGAATCTTGCCATGAGCATGGTAATCATCTGTATTACATAGAAGAGGACAGCGGCGGAAACGCAGAGGGCAAGGCTTATTATAAGCACGTTCTTGCGGGTCTTGCCTGAAAGTCCCACCGCAAGGAAGACAACTATGAAGACTACGAAGGGGAAGGAATATTTCTTGTAGTAAAGAGACCTTGCCTCTCCGCTTGGAAGGCCAGCTTTTTCAAGGTGCGCTATGTATTCCCTTGCTTCCCTGGTGTTCACAGTCTCAACGTTGACGGTATTGTTGCGGAAAGTCTCCGGCGGTTCCGTCAGAAGGGAAAGGTGCTTCTCGTCCGGGGAAAACACAAGAAAGCCTGATTTTTCGTCCCTTTTGTAAAGAGTTGCATCGGGAAGAAGCCACACACTTTCCCCCCAAAGCGCAAAGGGGGCATAGATAAGGCAGTCAAAGCTCTTGTCCTGGTTCCTGAACAGGATGTAGATGTCGGAAAGCGTCATTCCCTCCTCGTTATAGTTGGAGGCCTTCCAGACAATCCTTCCACCGTCAGACATTACCACAATATTGTCATTGTTGAGGGATTTTTCCTTGTGGAGGACAAACTCCTGCATCTTAACCTTCTTGGCATAAGTCGGAACAACTATGTTATCCTCAAAGAAGAAGAGGCCAAAGCTCATTACAAGAGCAACTACAAGAAGCGGTGCAGAAAAACGGATGAGCGATATACCAGAGGCAAAAACCGCAAGCAGCTCGTTCTTTGCGTAAAGGTCGCTAAGCATGTAGGCCGTGGAAAAAAGGACCGCCATTGGAACCGAATACCAGACAGACTTTGGAACATAATGCAATAAAATGCTGCAAACCTGCGTCAGCTGTGCATTCTTTGAAATGTAGCTCCAGAGGTTCATGAACAAATCGGTAAGGATAAGGACAAGCACAAAGAAAAAGAGCGAGCCAAGGAAAACCGTAAAAAATTTTTTGTACATGTAAATGACAAGCTTCATTTTCTCCTAAGCCTCAAGTATAGCCGTATGCCAAAAAATCCAATCACGAAGTTTGGAGTCCACATCATCCAGAATCCGCTGTAGCCGCCACGCAAGCCGAACATCTGTCCGATAATCGTTGCCGACCAGTAGAGCACGGAAATAATTATACCAAAGATAAGGCCAAGTGTCTGCCCGTCCTTCCTGCCGAATACGAGGGCAAGGGGAAAGGCCAGCAGGGCAAAGAAGATAGAGCCGAAGGGCACGGAAAATTTCTTGTTGAATTCCAGCTTATACCTGTTCATCTTCTTGTGTGAAATTCCTTCCTGCCCCTCCATATCCCTTATCTTCTTGGCAAGGTCATAGCTGGTCATTTCGTGAGGCGCAATGTCACCTGTGTATTCAATGACCGTATCCTCAAAAACGTTGAGGTGCATGGTCTCCGCTTCTATAACGTCGTAATTCTTTGGATGCTGCCTGTCCAAAAGGTAAACCAGTGAATCGTTCAAGTCCATGGACATGATTACCCCCTTGTCCGATGACTTTTTCACGTTTGATTCACCCGCAACAATAAGGCGCTGGGAGCCAGAGCTTGAGTCAAAAAGCACAAGGTCGCTCACAGACGTTCCCTCCACGTCGCCTATTACAAAAACAGAATTGTTCATCTTTTTTATCGAATTGCTTTCAAGTTCAACAGCCGGATTTGATGCAACAATCTGCCGCCTCATCTTGTTGTAGTTCAGCGTTCCAAGGGGAAGGAAATAATCGTTCATGATAAAGCTGAATACGGAAATCAAAAGGCCTATCACGATTACGGGCTTAAGGATAACCGCATACCGCTGCCCGCTTGCACGCAGAATAAGAATCTCGTTGTCCGTTACCATGCGGCCCAGGCACATCAAAAAGCCAACAAGCGTTGCAAATGGAGACGACTGGGCAATAACTCCGGGGAGGCAGTATAGAATAAGGCGCAGCACAGAGCCAATGGGGACCCTCATGCGGAGGATTGTTTCCGCCATCAGAAGAATCTGGTTAACAAAAAAGACCACAAAGAAAAAAAGGAAGCAGATAAAAAAATAAATGAAGAGTTCCTTTGAAAAATATTTTGTAAGGACATTTGTCTTTATGTAGTCATAGTCTGCAAGTTTTTCTTCATACAGCCTGGACTTCTCATAGTTGTTAGTCTTCCTGTAATGATTCAGGCAGAGAAGGAGGAAAGTCCGGTGGAATGAAAAGGACATGACTTTTTCGGCCGCATTCCTTAAGCTGAGTACAATCGTTTTTTTTGCAGCCGGACGGCTTTGCATTTCAGCTTCCGGCAAAAGGCCATTATCCATCAAAAACCCCGGTTAGGAATTAACACCCGTACTGCCAAAGCCACCTTCACCGCGCTCAGTCTGGGAAAGAAGCTCTGCCTGCACAAAATCCGCCTGAGTAACAGGAGCAAGTATAATCTGGGCAATGCGGTCCCCGTTTTTTACGGTAAAATCCTCTTTGCCAAGGTTCACCAAAAGGACCTTGAGTTCCCCGCGGTAGTCACTGTCAATTGTACCCGGAGTGTTCAGCACAGTAACGCCGTTCTTGAATGCAAGTCCGCTCCTTGGCCTCACCTGAATCTCGTAGCCTTGGGGTATTTCAAAATAAAGCCCTGTTGGAACAAGTGTGTATTCACCATGATGAATTACAATATCTTCTTTTAATAAAGCGCAAACGTCGGCACCGGCAGCCCCGCTTGTTTTGTAAACAGGAAGAACTGCACCTTCGGAAGCAACGCATTTTACTTTGACTGTGTTTCTTTTGTCAGACATAGAATTTCCTTTTTTTGCCTTGAATTAAGAGCCGCTCCGTAAACCAAAACATTCCTCTTTGAATAGTCAAAAAGCTCGTCCACAAGGGAATGGATTTCCTCATGCGTTACGGAAGCAACCTTCTTTATTATAGCATCAGATTCCCAGTTAGTGAATCCCATAAGATGATTCCGCTCTAGCCTCTTCATAATGTATTCGCTGTCCTGGCTTGCAAGGGTCTCCTCTCCGCAAAGATGCTCAATGGAATCATTTATCTCCTGAAGCAAAATCGGGGAAGACTTAAGCTTTTCTATCTCCTGCAAAAGCTTCTGCAAAACCTGTACAGCCTTGTCTTTTTCGCAGGAAGCATAGGCTCCCCAAAAGGCCTCGTCTTCATAAATAGTAAAAAAGCTGTAGACCGTATAGCAAAGACCGCTCTGTTCCCGCAAGGACTCAAAGAGACGGCTGCTCATAGTGTCGCCCGCTAAGGAATTAAAAACAGAAAGAGTGTAGTATTTTTTTTCGTCAAGCGGCATTTTGCAGGGGAACATCATAAAAACCTGTACACGGTTAAAGTCCGCCTTTACAAGATTAACTCCCGGATGCCACACGTTATTCTTTTCAAAGCGGCATTCATAGGGATAGTTGAGCGGCTTTTGGTGCATCGGAAGCTTTTCAAGCTCGCTTATAAGAATGTCCTCGTCAATGCATCCAGCCGCAGCTACGGTAAGTTCTCCGTGAACAAAATACTTGGCATACCAAACCGCCATCTGTTCCCGTGTAATTGCAAGCACGTCTTCTGCAGAACCGGTAATAGTGCGCCCCAGGTCCCCGTCGTGCCAAAGGGATGCAGCAAGGCAGTCAATCGCAGATTCTTCGTCATCATCAAGTACGGCAGAAATTTCGCTCAGCACAACATTCTTTTCCCTTTCAAATTCATTCTGGGGAAAAGTGCAGTCGCTGGCCATTGCGCACATCATGCTAAGCGCGGTCTTAAGATTTTTCTTTGAAGCTGGCAGTGTTGAATAAAGGCAAACGTCTTCCCTCTCGGTAAAGGCATTCACGTAAGCTCCCATTCTGTCAAAGGTGCAGGCTATCTGATGGGTTGTAAGGGTAGAAGTTCCCTTAAAAAGCATGTGCTCCGTAAAGTGGCTTATTCCGTACTCCCCCTCTTTTTCCAGGCGGCTTCCAACCGTAAAATAAAAGCCTATGCTTGCGCTCTTACAGCCCTTCATCTGCTGAACTAAAAGGGTTACGTTGTTCTTAAGAATTTTTTTAACCATGATTTTTTATCATTGCATAATTTTATGGAGCAAGTTTCCCTTTTTACTGCCCTGCCGTCAAAGCCGGCAGGAAAACATTTCTTACGGGCTTTCCGGGGCTTGCCCTCACGGCCGGTACTTGCTTGCGCAAGTACGCACTTGGGGTTGCAAGCAACCCCGTGCCCCCTCCAATCCCGGCTAGGCTTGCCTTTCGAGGGACGCTGGAGAGAACACTTTTAGATTACAATTTACTTGGACTGTTCTTCCAAAGCGTCAATGTAAGAAAGGTTAAGCCTTCCCATCTTGTCCACTTCAAGAAGCTTTACAGGAATCTGCTGTCCTTCCTTAAGAACATCAGTTACCTTTTCTACACGGCTTCTTGAAAGCTTAGAGATGTGGCAAAGACCTTCTTTTCCTGGAAGAATTTCAACAAAGGCGCCAAAGTCCATGATTCTCTTAACGGTTCCGTTGTAGATTGTACCTGGCTCCGGATCTTCACAGATAGCCTTGACTGCTGCCTTAGCCGCATCAGTTGCCTTTCCTGTCTTTCCGTAGATTGTAACAGTTCCGTCATCATCAGTATTGATTGTAACTCCGTACTGTGAGCAGAGAGCCTTTACGTTCTTTCCGCCTGGTCCAATAAGAGCGCCAATCTTGTCTACAGGAATCTTAAGGCTGTCAATCTTAGGAGCGTATGCGCTGATTGGCTGAGGCTTGTTGATGCACTGTTCCATTATGTCAAGGATGTGGTTGCGTCCCCTCTTTGCCTGGTCAAGAGCCTTCTTCATTATGTCCATGGAAACACCGGCAATCTTAATGTCCATCTGGAATCCTGTAATTCCGTCACGTGTACCGGCTACCTTAAAGTCCATGTCTCCCAAGTGGTCTTCTTCGCCAAGAATGTCTGAAAGGATAGCGTACTTCTTGTACTGAGGTCCGTCTGTAATAAGACCCATTGCAATACCTGCAACCATCTTCTTCATAGGAACACCGGCTGCCAAGAGAGAAAGACATCCACCACATGTAGAAGCCTGTGAAGAAGAACCGTTTGACTCCATGATTTCAGAGACAACACGGATTGTATATGGGAATTCCTCGCGTGATGGAATCATCGGTGCAAGTGAGCGGCGTGCAAGGTTTCCGTGGCCAATTTCGCGGCGGCCAGTCGTAAGCTTTCCAACTTCACCAACAGAATAAGGCGGGAAGTTGTAGTGCAGGATAAAGTTTTCGCTGCGGTCGCCTTCAATGTCGTCATAAACCTGTTCGTCCATTGCAGTACCCAATGTAGTAACGGCAAGAGACTGTGTTTCACCACGTGTGAACAAGGCACTTCCGTGTGGGCGTGGCAAAACGTTTACTTCGCATGTAATCGGGCGGATGTCTTCTGTTCCGCGTCCGTCAATGCGGAGGCCCTTGTCAAGGATGCTTGAACGGAGGAGGTTGTACTGGATGTCGTCAAACAAAGCGTCAAAGAGCTTCTTCTGAGTTTCATCCTCAAGCTGTTCTGCATGGTTTGCGGCAACCTTGGCCTTTACTTCTTTTACTGCGCTTGAACGTGCCATCTTTCCCTTAAGGAAGCATGCTTCCTGCATAAGAGGAATTGCCTCGTTCTTGATTGCATCTTCGTTATCTAGCTTGATGTTGAGTGGAGCAAGCGGAAGTTTTTCCTTGCCTGCAAGCTTCTGAAGCTCTTCCTGAAGCACACACATGTCGCGGATAAATTCCTGGGCCTTTTCAAGAGCGCCAAGCATTACGTCTTCTGTGGCTTCCTTTGCACCGCCTTCTACCATTGTAAAGCCGTCTTTTGTACCGGCAACAACAATTTCAAGCTGGGCCTTTTCAATCTGGTCGTATGTTGGGTTAAGAATATACTCACCGTTGATGTAGATTACGCGTACACCTGCAACCGGTCCGTGGAAAGGAATGTCGCTTATTGTAACTGCAGCAGATGATGCAATTACTGCAAGAATGTCCGGTGGGTTAACGCCGTCTACAGAAACACATGTTGGAACAATCTGAAGTTCGCGTCCGAATGAAGGTTCAAAAAGTGGGCGCATAGGACGGTCAATAAGGCGGCTTACAAGAATTTCCTTGTCCTTGGGGCGACCTTCCCTCTTTACAAAACCACCGGGGATTTTTCCGGCTGCATAGAATTTTTCATTATAGTCAACTGTTACGGGAACAAAATCAAGGCCTTCCTTTACTTCGCTAGAAGCGCAGATGGTCGCAATAATGGCAGTTCCGCCGTACTGGGCATAAACACAACCGTTAGCCTGTTTTCCAATTTTTCCTGTTTCAAGAATCAGCTCGCTGTCGCCGATTTTTTTTGTTACTCTTTGTACCATTGTATCCTTCTTTTGATTCTTTTTTTTAGGATTCATTTTTTAGGATGAACCCAGGGAGCCTCCGTTTGAACAGCCGGAAGCCCCGGCGCAAGGAACAAAGCCCTTGCCTTTAAACAAAAAACGGCAGCTTATCCACAAAGGATTGTTGCTGCCATATTTTGGTTTACTTACGGATTCCGAGTTCCTTAATGAGTGCGCGGTAACCTTCGAGATTTACGCGCTGCATGTAACGGAGCATCTTGCGCCTCTGTCCAACAACCTTAAGAAGGCTTCTGGAAGCGGTTGTATCCTTAGGGAACTGTTTGCAGTGAGCGGTCAGCTGTTTGATTCTCTCTGTAAGCAGTGCAATCTGAACTTTTGTGTTGCCGGTGTCAGATGCATTTTCACCGAACTTTGATACGACAGAAGATGTCGTTTCTTTTGTAAGTGCCATTACTTACTCCTAAAAAATAATTTTTTTGACCCTTGAAGCAAAATTTGCCGACGGCATGGAAAGAGAAATCCTTCCTT
>JAILHV010000102.1 GCA_024695625.1 Treponema sp. | reverse complement strand
AAGTAATTGATTTTATCCGCTTGATAAAGTTGAAGTTCCCCGAGGAAAATACTGTTCCTGAGAAAAAATCAATGTATGGCGTTTGGAAGAATGAGCCGTTTTATATGTCTCCAGATTTTGACGAACCTCTCGAAGATTTTGAATAATCGTAATGACTTATGGAAATAATCACGAGGCAGTTTCAAAGCTCTGTTTTTGTCATGCTGAATTTATTTCAGCATCTAGCTTCAGAGATTCCGAATCGAGTTCGGAATGACGCTTTTGGAACAGATGCGCCCTTGTATGATGTAAAAACTCTTTGGTAATAGACAGAGCAAAAACAACCTACGCCACCGTGGAGGGGCGGGCTTTGCCCGTTGCCGTAGGCAATGGAGCCGAAGGGCGGAACCCCGGAAGGGTGGTGACGCAAAGCCGGGGGTGAGGACACCCCCGGTGTTTGTCGAGTTAGTCAATTAATGAATGGTAGAGCCTATAAAAGCACCGTCCAAATTCAAAAGATGAAAGGCTATTTTTCCATGCCGTCCATGGTGATGATTCCACCGTTTTCGTCGAATTTTAGTTCGCGGAATTTTACGTTGCGCTTTTGGTTGATGCCGCCAGAGCGTTCGCAGTCGTGGTAGAAGATGTACCACTTTCCGTTGTACTGCATGATGGAGTGGTGGGTTGTCCAGCCGAGTACGGGGGTGAGGATTTTGCCGCCGTAGGTGTAGGGGCCGTAGACGTTCTTTGATGTTGAGTAGCAGAGCAGGTGGGTTGTTCCTGTTGAGTAGGTGAAGTAGTAGGTGTCGCCTTTTTTAAAGAGCCAGGGGTCTTCAAAGTAGCGGCGCTCTTCGTCTCCTCCGGTAAGGGGCTTTCCGTTTTCGTCAAGGATTACAAGGTCGCGGACTTCTTCTGCAAGTTCTTTCATGTTGTCTTTCATTAGGGCAATTTTTGGGGTGCAGGCAAGTTCTGTGCCTTTGGGTTCCTTGTTGTCTTTGCTCCATTTGTTGTTGCGGTACTGGTCAAGCTGGCCGCCCCAGATTCCGCCAAAGGTGAGGTAGTATTTGTTGTCTGTGTCTTGGAAGAGGCAGGGGTCAATTGAGTATGTTCCCTGGATGTAGTTGTCTTCTGGTTTGAAGGGGCCCTGTGGTTGGTCGCCGATTGCCATGCCTATGCGGAACATTCCGTCTTTGTCGCGGGCGGGGAATACAAAGTAATACTTTCCGTCTTTTTCTGCGCAGTCGGGTGCCCAGAGCTGTTTGCTTGCCCACTTTATGTCTTCCAGTTTAAGGACGCAGCCGCAGTCTTTTGGCAAGGTGTTTTCGTCTTGCATTTCGTAGACGTGGTAGTCTTTCATGTTGTACTGGTCGCCGTTGTCGTTGTTTTCTACGTCTTCATCTTCGTCGTGTGAGGGGTAGATGTAGATTTTTCCGTTGAAGGCGTGGGCGGATGGGTCTGCTGTGTACAAGTCGTTTACCAGGGGTTTTTTCTGAATCATTTTCTTCTCCTAAAGAATTGTTAGCCTGTATTGTGCTTGGGATGCTGATTGGCTTTTGAAACTGGCCTTTCTTTTAATGATTATAATGCAGCGGGGAAAAGGGACTATCAAATTTTAATTGTTTGTATAAAGATTCTTCGGGAAAATTTTTTTTGTGGTGGGGGGTGTTTTGGGGGCGTGTGTTTTTGTTGCGTGCGGTTCGTTTGTGTTTGGGGTGGCTTGTGTGTGGGTGTTCGGGTGGGCTTGGGGGCTGGGGTTACTTGTGGTAGTGGGTGCCACATTGCAGAATTTCTATATGCTTTTTCCCGTTTTCCTCGACTATTTTGTAAACGATGCGGTTATAATCATCAATTCTTCGGCTCCAGTAACCGGACAAATCTTCTTTTAGGGCTTCTGGTTTGCCTATGCCTTTATAGCCGTTGCGGTCAATGTCTTTTAAAAGGGCTTCAAGTTTTTTTACAAGCCGCTTGTCGGAATGAAGATTTAAGAAGTCTTCCCATGCTTCGTCTGTCCAAAGTTTGTCCATTAAAGAACCTCGCTAATTTCGTGCTTGGTAAGCTTTCCTTGTCTTGCATGCTCCAGTGAAGTCTTTAGCCTAGCCTGGTTCTCTTCGCTCCAAAATGGGTCGCCGTTAAGCTCAAAGGGAATGCGGTTTTCGCGGAGTGTTATTTTTGCAAACATGTTTACTGCTGCCGAAACGGTAAGTCCAATGGATTCGCAAAAGCCTTCAAATGCGGTTTTGGTTTCATCGTTCATCCTGATGCTTAGTGTTGCCATAATGTGCCTCCTAATCAAGTGAATTTTATTTGTGATTCCACTTACAATATAATACAATGTGTTACAAAAGTCAAATTTAATGCTACAAAGTAGAACAAATGATGGGGAAATGGGGCTGCCCGTTGAATTTACCACCAGCACAGACACCCCACCCCCAAGGGAATAGATTTTACTTGCTGTAAGGAGCCTTTATGCTTGCGGCCTTTGCCACGGCATCTTCCAGTGACATACCGTAAAATTCCCCGGCACCAAGCAGACGGCCGCTCTTTTTGTCGTCAACAAAAGCCCCAATCACAACTCCAGGCAAGGCACTTTCCGGTGCGTTGGGAGCATTTGGCCCGCCAAGATCAGTTCTGCACCAGCCCGGGTCTGTAAGGTTTATGCATACGTCCGTACCTTCCAGCTTATAGCCAATGTCTATTGTAACTTTATTAAGCGCGGCTTTGCTTGCAGAATACCCTGCCTGCTCACTTTCCAGCGCAATTCCGCTTGTTGTGTTTACGATACGACCAAAGCCCTTTTGAATCATCTTGGGAAGGAAGTGGTAGCAAATCATCATTGGGGCGGTAGTGTTTACAAGGAAGCTTTTTGTGTAATCATCTGCGGGAGTCTTAAGCCAGTCCTTTCTGTAGGCAATCTGCATACCGGCATTATTCAAAACAATGTCTACGCTAAAGCCAAAAGAATCAATTTCTTCCAGCATTTTTTCTACACTTGCAAGATCGGAAAGTTCAGCCTGAACAGCCTTGCATTCAAGGCCCTTTGCCTTTATTTCTGCAAGAGTTGATTCTGCATGTTCCACCTTGCGGCACTGAATTATTATGTTGCAACCACGCTCTGCCAAAAACAAAGCCGAAAGCCTTCCAATACCGCGTGAACCCCCAGTTACCAAAGCCCAGCGCCCCTTTACATCTACCATAAAAAACTCCTTTTTTGGAAAGTATATGGGAACCTCAAAAAATAGAAGCTTTTGAGGACACCATATTAAAGTATTTTAGCATGGAATTTAAAAATCAGAAAGTTTTACAGGATGATTTGCGCAAAATGGTAGAGCAGCCGGAAGTAACGTCCATCTAAAAAGGTTATTTTCATAGCTTATTCCATGCCCCCATTATTATATATAAATGCTATAGGTACTAATAGGAAAATTGTATAAAGAAAGTGATTGATTAAGAATGTCCAAATAGGTAATATCGGATAAAGAAAAAACCTATTACCACACTAGGTAATTATAGCAGAAACGAAAGGCAAGGGGAGGTGCTGAATGACATACATTGAGATTTCAGACCTTTACAAAACTTTTTATCCTCACGGAAAGGCTCTGCCTGTTTTGCAGGGGATAAATCTTTCTATTTCAAAAGGTGAGATTTTTGGAATTATCGGTTTTTCGGGTGCGGGAAAATCTACCCTTGCACGCTGCATAAATTGTCTTGAAACGCCTGACCGTGGAAGCATAACTATTGGCGGTACAGATATTCTCTCTCTTTCCAAAAAAGATTTGCGGCAGGAGAGACGCAGGATAGGAATGATTTTCCAGACATTTAATCTCTTTGAGGCAAAGACGGTTTACAAGAACATTGCCTATCCGCTTTTTGTTGCAGGGGTTAAGAAGTCAGAGATAAAGGAACGGGTGGAAAAAGTTGCTGAACTGGTGGGGCTTACGGACAAGCTTGATTCTTATCCGGGAGGCCTTAGCGGTGGCCAGAAGCAGAGGGTTGGAATTGCACGTGCGCTTATAAACAATCCGGACGTTCTTTTGAGCGATGAGGCTACGAGTGCGCTTGACCCGCAGACAACTCTGCAGATTTTGGATTTGCTCAAGGAGATAAACCTTAAGACGGGGATTACGATTCTGATGATTACCCACGAGCTTGAGGCTGTGCGCTATACCTGCGAGAGAATGGCGGTTCTTGAGGAAGGAAAGATTGTAGAGGAAGGAGATGTCCATACAATCTTTAACAATCCGGAAAGCAGGACCGGTGAACTGTTTGCAAAGGTTTTTTACCGGCTCAACACTTCGAAAAAAATCTATCAGAACGGTATGTACATTATATAGGAGGCGGAAAATGAGTTTGCTTGACAACAGTCTTTGGGCGGTTTTGAAGTCTTCTGTCTCCGCTGGAATTTGGGCGGGGATTTGGCCTGCCATTTTTGACACTCTTTACATGACCCTGGTGGCGAGTCTTATCGTGCTGGTTTTTGGACTTGCGCTTGGCGTGCTTCTTACGGTGACAAGTTCCGAGGGACTTTATCCGGTTAAGGGGCTTTACAGGGTTTTGGGCTGGTTCATAAACACCCTGCGTTCTCTGCCGCAGATGGTGATGATAATTCTTTTGATTCCGCTAGCAAGGCTCTTGTTCGGGAAAAGTTATGGAACCAATCCCTGCATTGTTGCCATTGCAGCAAGCTGTATACCAATGTACGCGCGTGTCGTGGAAAGCAGTATCCTGGAAATAGGCAAGGGAAAGATTGAGGCTGCAAAGTCAATAGGAAGCTCCAATTTTCAGATTGTGTTCTATGTGCTTCTTCCTGAAACGCTTCCGTCTCTTTTACGGGGCTTTACGATTGCGGTGATTGCAGTTCTTTCCATGACTGCCCTTGCGGGAATGTTCGGTGCCGGTGGAATCGGGGACATTGCGGTGCGCTACGGTTACCAGCGTTTCCAACATGACAAGCTTTTGGCCTGCATCTATGTTCTTGTTGCACTTGTGCAGCTTATTCAGTGGACGGGAAATCTGCTTTCAAACAAAATCTTAAAGACCAGGGCCTTGATATAGGTTCTGTTCAATATAAAAAACAAATTTAAGAGGAGAAACGATTATGAAAAAAACATTCGTTGCTGTTTTAGGAATCGCTTTGGCTGTGCTCGCTCTTAGTTCATGCTCCAAGAAAAACAAGAAAGTTGCGGACTGCTGCAAGGACGGTAACGCTGACTGCTGCAAGGAAGAAAAGGCCGACTGTTGCAAGGAAGGCGGTGAGGATGGGGTTGTTGTCCTGAAGGGTATAATTGACCTTGTTCCCCACCAGGAAATAATTGACTATGCTGCCCCTGCACTTTTAAAGGAAGGAATTAAGGTTGTTACTCTGCAGGATGCATCCGACAATTTGGGAAACGAAAAGACTTTCGCCGGTGAGGCCGACTTTAACTACTTCCAGCACAAGCCCTATCTTGATTCCGTAAATCTGCAGAATGGATGGGATTTGGTCAGCGTTGCGGCAATTCATGTTGAACCGATTTCTCTTTATTCCGACAAGTACACAAGCCTTGCCGAAGTTCCCGAAAAGGCCGTAATTGCGGTTCCTGATGATGGAACAAATGAATACCGCGGGCTCAAGCTTTTGAATGACAAGGGATTTATCCGCCTGAGCGAAAATTCCCTTAGCGCACTTGATGCAAACGTTGGAGACATTACTGAATACCTTAAGCCTGTAAAAATCGTGGAAATCAATGCATTCCAGATTATCCCAACCCGCGCAGACTATGACCTGTTCGTAAACAACACGAACAAGATTCTTGAAAGCGGAATCAAAACCAACATTTTGGCACAGGAAGCGGCAGACAGCCCATACGGAAACATCATCGTAACAAAGGCAAGCCGCGCAAACGACCCTGCAATTCAGAAGCTGGTAAAGGTTCTGCTTAGCGATGACGTACAGAACTGGATCCGCAACAAGTATAACGGTGCGGTAATTCCTGTAAAATAAGGGCCTTTTAGCTTTCGCTTACAAAAATTGGAGGAAGAACACTATGTCTACAGTAAATTTAACCCTGCCCGATGTTCAGATTAGGGAAGTGAGAATCAATTCCATTACCGGCTATCTGGGAGATGCAGGTGAGCTGGTAAAGCTTTCGGAAAACGGAATCAAGGATCACAACCGCAAATTCACCCAGTGCATCGGATGTTCTACGGCACGCGCCGGATGCATGGTATCTATGATTACGGATGCGGCTGTAATTTCACATGGGCCTGTAGGCTGTTCTTCTTGCCTGCACGAATTCAACATGACATACCGCGTCAATGCCCACCTCAGGGACAAGGAGAACCGCCGCCGCCGGATTTTTTCTACCAACCTCCAGGAGAAGGATACGGTTTACGGTGGAAACGCAAAGCTTGAGGCTACAATCCGCGAAGTCTTTGAAAGGGTAAAGCCGGCTGCAATATTCGTGCTTACCACGTGTGCAGTTGGTATCGTTGGCGATGATGTTCAGAGTGTCTGCGATTCGCTTGAGGATGAACTTGGAATCCCGATTGTAGGGGTAACATGCGAAGGTTTCCGTTCAAAAGTTTGGACGACAGGATTTGACGCTGCCTACCACGGCTTTGCAAGAAAAATCATCAAGAAGGCGGACAAGCACAGAAGCGACATGATAAACGTAATCAACTTCTGGGGAAGCGATGCCTTTGCAGACTGGTTTGCTCCATTTGGTGCAAAGCCAAACTATCTTTCTCCGTTTAATACCGTTGCGGAGTTGAGCAGGGCAGGGGAGGCTTGTGCAACAGTACAGGCCTGTTCAACCCTCGGAACATATTTGGGTGCAGTTCTGGAACAGGAATTCGGAGTTCCTGAGCTCGTAAGCGCACCGCCATACGGAGTCGCACAGACTGACCGTTGGTTCCGCGCACTGGGAAAGCTTCTTGGCAAGGAAGATGTTGCAGAAAAAGTCATTGCGGAAAAGAAGGAAAAGTATCTTCCTCAGATTGAAGAAATAAGGGCAAAGCTTGTTGGAAAGACCGCCTATGTTGCAGCGGGAGCAGCACACGGACACGCGCTTCTGGACATTATCGGAGAGCTTGGGCTCAAGGCTGTGGGTGCTTCCGTATTCCACCACGATGCGGAATATGACTCGGGCCGCATAGAAAACGACCAGCTCAAGCAGCGCATTGATGACTACGGCGACGTTCCTCATTTTAACGTATGCAACAAGCAGGAATTTGAACTTGTGAATGCCCTCGTTAAGGTTCACCCGGACGTAATGCTTGCACGTCACGGTGGCATGACTTTGTGGGGTGCAAAACTTGGCATCCCTAGCCTTCTTGTGGGTGATGAACATGCCGGCATGGGCTATGAAGGTCTTGTCCGCTACGGCAAGATGATTGTTGAAACGATAGAAAACGATGAGTTCGTGAAGAATTTCCAGAAGCATGCTCTGAACCCCTATACGAAATGGTGGCTCACGCAGCAGACTGATTTCTTCCAGGTCAAATAAGGGCTCTGGCAATTCTTATGTGTATTTTGTGAGGTGAAAAGATGGCTAATTACACTGGTCCAATTGAACAGGAAAGATATACGTGCGCACTGGGAGCGTTGCAGACTGTAGTTGCAATTCCGCATGCGGTTCCTATTTTGCATTCGGGTCCCGGCTGCGGAGAAATGATAAGCGGCTTTTTTGAGCGCTCAAAGGGATATGCGGGAGGTTCCACAAGCCCCTGTACAGCCTTTACCGAACGCAAAGTTGTCTTTGGCGGCGTTGCCCACCTGAGGGAAAACATTGAGAACACATACAAGGTTCTGGACACGGACCTGCAGGTTGTTATGACCGGCTGTACCGGAGGAATCGTAGGTGATGACGTTCAGGGTGTTGTTGACGAATTTGCGGCCCAGGGAAAGCCTATCGTTGCAGTTGACACTCCAGGCTTTAAGTCCAACAATTACGTTGCACACTCCTCTGTCGTAAATGCAATCATCAATCAGTACGTAAGCCGCTTTGAGGACAACAATGAGCCCAGAAGCGAAAAGAATACGGTAAACCTGATTGCAAGCATCCCCTATCAGGATCCTTTCTGGAAGGGAAACCTTGCCGAATACCGCCGCCTGTTGAAGGGGCTGGGACTCAAGGTCCACGTACTCTTTGGTCCCGATTCAAAGGGTGTAAGGGAATGGCAGCAGATTCCACGCGCAAACTTTAACATACTTGTTTCGCCATGGTACGGAAAGACGATTGCGGACAACCTAAAGTCACGCTACGGACAGGAATACTACTGGTACCATTCAGTTCCTATCGGTGACAATGCAACCACTGAGTTCCTGAACGGCGTTCTGAACTTTGCAATCGAGCAGGGGGCAGAGCTTGACGTTGAAAGGGCAAAGAAGTTCATCCAGCACCAGATTGATTCCTACTACGAGGAGATTGACAACCTTGCAACCTTCCTTCTGGAATTCCGCTATGGGCTTCCCCGCTTTGCACACATTATCCACGATGCAGGCTACGTGGTGGGGCTTTCACGCTTCCTCCTGCACGAAACAGGCGTGGTTCCAGCAGAGCAATTTATAGTGGACAATACTCCGCCCAAGTACCAGCAGGCAATTCTTGACGACTTGCTTTCCATAAGCTCAAAGAGGAAAATAAGCGCACAGTTCCTGCCTGATGCGGGAAAGGCATCTGACATAATCCGTGGAATCGAGCACGAGGGCCGCGGTCTGATTATAGGTGCCAGCTGGGACAGCGACCTTGCAAAGGAAAAGAAGTACTGCTACGTGGAGGCTTCAAACCCCATGCAGCTCCGCCTTGTCCTTACGACAAATTACGTTGGCTACACCGGGGCACTCCGCGTGATCGAAGACGTTTACAACAACGCACTTGAGAACTACCGCTAAAAATTAGGACCAAGGGGAAATCTATGGGAGCAGAGGATAAGTTGCCTGTAAAAGTGGGATTCGCAAGTCTTGACGGTTTTTCCGTTGACGAGCACTTCGGGCATGCGCACGTGTGGCAGATTTATGAATTCTCTGATGACGCGCAGTTTTTGGAGACGAGAAAGATGCCACCTGTTTGCGGTGGAGGCTGCAACGGTTCCTGCGATGACAACTTTGGAATTGCCTATGACCTTTTAAAGGACTGCAAGGCACTCTTTGTTTCCAAAATCGGGGAGCCTGCTGCGGCCTACATGATACAGCGGGGAATAAAAGTTTTTGAGGCGGCTGGAAGCATTGACAAGATTGCCCAGGCAATACTGTCTTCTTCCATTTTGTAATGAATATTGGAGAAGAAAGCGATGGCAAAAACATTTGATGAAATTTCAAAAAATCATCCCTGCTTTGCGCTTGGGCAAAAGTCCAACAAGGGCCGCATCCATCTTCCCGTAAGCCCGGGATGCAACATAGGCTGCCGCTTTTGCCACCGCGACTTTAACGACGAACAGGTAAGGCCGGGAGTTGCCAGCTGCATAATCTCGCCGGACGAAGCAATTGATGCAATCCGCCGTGCAGTAAAGCTTTCCCCCGATTTGACCGTTGTTGGCGTTGCGGGTCCAGGTGACACTCTTGCAACGGACTTTGCGCTGGAGACATTCAGAAGGGTGAGGGATGAATTCCCCTCAATGATAAAGTGCATGAGTACCAACGGGCTCCTTCTTCCTCAGAAGGCAGACCAGGTTATTGACGCGGGAATTGACACGCTCACCGTAACGGTAAATGCGGTTGATCCAGAGATTCAGGCAAAGATAAACGAGTTCATTGTTTACGAAGGGAAGCGTTACGAAGGAATCGAGGCTGCCAAGATTCTTATAGAAAACCAGCTTTCCGGCATAAAAAAAGTTTCGGCGGCCGGAGTTACCGTAAAGGTGAACACTGTTTTTGTTCCGGAGATAAACAGGGATCATATTCCGCTAGTGGCAAAGACTGTTGCTGAGCACGGTGCCACAATCTATAACATAATTCCGCTGATTCCCCAGCATCAGTTTGACTGGTGTTCGACTCCTTCCTGCAAGGATCTTGCATGGGCGAGGGGAGAGTGTGAAAAATACATAAAGGTCTTCCGTCACTGTCAAAGGTGCCGTGCTGATGCGGTTGGTGTTCCGGGCGGACAGGACTTTTCAAAAGAGGTTTATATAAGACCGGTGAGACTGGCAGACACCTTCTCTCACGGCTAAAAATAAAAGGGAAAAAATCTGGAGGATAACTGTGGCTACAAGACAGATTGCAATTTACGGAAAGGGTGGAATCGGAAAATCAACCACCACGCAGAACCTTACGGCAGGACTTGCTGAAATGGGAAAGAACATCATGGTGGTCGGTTGCGACCCAAAGGCTGACTCAACAAGACTTCTTCTTGGAAACCTTGCGCAGAAGACAGTTCTTGACACAATCCGTGAGAACGGAGAGGACGTAGAGCTTTCAGACATTATGCGCGAAGGCTTTGGCGGAATCAAATGCGTTGAATCAGGCGGACCTGAGCCGGGTGTTGGATGTGCAGGAAGAGGAATCATCACTTCCATAGGACTTTTGGAAGAGCAGGGTGCCTATACCGAAGACCTTGACTATGTTTTCTACGACGTTCTTGGTGACGTTGTATGCGGTGGCTTTGCAATGCCTATGCGTGAAGGAAAGGCAAAGGAAATATACATCGTTGCATCCGGCGAAATGATGGCAATGTATGCTGCCAACAACATTTCCAAGGGTATAGCAAAGTATGCCGTAAAGAGCGGAGTGCGCCTTGGCGGAATCATCTGCAACAGCCGCAACGTTGACCGCGAAAAGGACTTGCTCACTGCATTTGCAAAGGAACTGGGAACCCAGCTCATCTACTTTGTACCTAGGAACAACGTGGTCCAGCGTGCAGAAATCCACCGCCAGACCGTAATCCAGTACGATCCAAAATCAGGCCAGGCAGACGAGTACAGAAGCTTGGCCCGTGCAATAGATTCAAATACAAACTTTGCAATTCCAAAGCCCATGACACAGGAGCGTCTTGAGGAGATCCTCCTTGAATACGGCCTGATGGAATCGCTCAAAGACAACTACAACATTTAGTGACGGCGCAAGCGGCACACTGCATAAAAGGCAATGCTTCCAAGTATTGCCCCCAGTGTGTCCGCGCACCAGTCCCATACAGAGCAACTGCGTCCCGGCGTAAAGCTCTGGTGGATCTCGTCTATAAAGCCGTATGCGCTCGTAAGCAGAACCGGCAAAATTATTCTCCATTTCGTAGGAAGTTTAGTTCCCACTCCAAAGGCAACCCAAAAGGCAAGACCGCCGAAACAAACAAGGTGAACAAGTTTGTCCGCGTTCCAAAAGTCCGGCATGTGTTCGATTGTGGGCTGGCTTGAAAGGTAGCAGCTGCAAGCCGTAATAAAAATTGCCGGCAGCCACTTTGCAAATTTTATAAAAAATGATTTTGACTCCATATCCAAAGTATAGCGATTGTCGTTTCGAATGCAAAGTAGCGGTGGTGTACGGATTTCCGCCGTGAAAAATACCAGTGCAAGAAAATGTTGGAAATGTTTCATTCAACAGGGGCAGGAAATGGGGAGCAGAGACCGAGCATGCTACGCCGCCGTGGAATTTGCCCCCGTGGGTTACCAAAGGGCGGATTTCGCAACGAGCACGACTGTGCGAAGTTTCAAGCGAGGGGCGGTGACGCATAGGCCTATCCAGTCGAGTTAGCCAAGGAATAGAATGGTAGAGCGTATAAGAGTACCGTCCAGAAGGTTAGTGATATTATTATAGAAGAGAATGGTTCAAGTTGCGTTATCTTGACTAAAAGCCTTGAATCTTTTACTATAAAACATTATGAAAGTCAACGAGTTGCGTTCTAAGTACATTGAATTTTTCAAGTCAAAGAATCATGTGGAAATTAGCGGAAAGAGTCTTTTGCCAAACAATGACCCTACGGTTTTGTTTACAACTGCGGGTATGCAGCCGCTTGTTCCCTATCTTTTGGGCGAAAAGCATCCGTCCGGCGACCGTCTTACGGATTACCAGAAGTGTGTGCGCACCGGAGACATTGATTCCGTAGGAGATGCAAGCCATCTTACCTTTTTTGAGATGCTGGGTAACTGGAGCCTTGGTTCATATTTTAAGCAGGAGTCCATTGCCTATTCGTTTGAATTTTTGACTTCTCCAAAATACCTTGGAATTCCAAAGGAAAAGCTGAATGTTACCGTTTTTGCCGGTGAAAAGACCGCTGACGGTACGGAGATTCCCCGCGATGAAGAGGCAGCTGCCCGTTGGGAAGAGATGGGTATTGCAAAAGACCATATCTTCTTCCTTCCGCGCGAGGATAACTGGTGGGGTCCAGCAGGCCAGACAGGTCCGTGTGGTCCTGACACAGAGATTTTCTACGACAACGGCCAGCCAAAGTGTGGTCCAGACTGCCGCCCCGGTTGCCATTGCGGTAAGTACCTTGAAATTTGGAACAACGTTTTTATGGGCTACAACAAGGATGCCCAGGGGCACTACAACGAGATGGAGCGCAAGTGCGTAGACACAGGAATGGGTGTTGAGCGCACTGTTTCCGTTTTGAACGGCCAGAAGTCTGTTTACGAGACGGACGTTTTCCAGCCAATCATAAAGTCTATAGAAGAGCTTAGTGGCAAGAAGTACGGCGAGAACGAAGCAGATGATACTGCTATCCGCATTATTGCAGACCATGTCCGCACCGCAACCTTTATTCTTGGTGACCCGCAGGGTGTTACTCCGGCAAGAACTGGAGCGGGCTACATCCTCCGCAGAATTATCCGCCGTGCCGTACGCTATGGCCGCAAGCTTGGAATTGAAGGTTCCTTCCTTGCAAAACCGGCAGGCATTATAATAGAAGAATATAAAGAAGCTTATCCTGAGCTGCCGGAACACGAGGCTTTTGTTAAGGAACAGCTTACTTTGGAAGAAGAGAAGTTTGGCAAGACACTTAAGTCTGGCGAGAATGAATTCCAGAAGCTATTGCCCAACCTTCAGAAGAATCCAAAGAAGATTATCCCTGGCCGCGTGGCATTCCGCCTTTACGACACCTTTGGCTTCCCAATAGAGATTACTGAGGAAATGGCCAAGGAAAACGGCATGTCCGTAGACATTGAAGGCTTTAAGGCAGAGGAAAAGAAGCACCAGGAAGAGTCACGCTCTCTTAGTGCTGGTACCTTTAAGGGCGGTCTTGTTGACCACAGCGAGATTACCACAAAGTACCACACTGCAACCCACCTCTTGCAGCAGGCTCTTGTTAACGTTCTTGGCGATGAGGTTGCCCAGAAGGGTTCAAACATTACTGCTGAGCGTATGCGCTTTGACTTTAGCTTCCACCGTGCAATGACTAAGGAAGAGATTGCCCAGGTAGAGGCTATTGTTAACGAGCAGATTCAGAAGGATTTGCCTGTTTCCATGGAGGTTATGCCTCTTGAGCAGGCTAAGGCTGAAGGTGCACGTGCTTTGTTTGGCGAAAAGTACGAAAGCCAGGTAAAGGTTTACACTATTGGTCCAAAGGAAGGCTGGTTCAGCAAGGAAGTTTGCGGTGGACCCCATGTTCAGCATACGGCACAGATTGGCAAATTCAAGATTGTAAAGGAACAGTCTTCTTCTGCCGGTGTGCGCAGAATCCGTGCAACCATAGAGGGTGGCCTTCCGCTGGAAAAGCAGGCATAAGAACTGCAAATAAGCTAGTTCGCTTGTAACGAATTTTATTATTGATTTGTTATATTTTTAGAAAGGGGTTAGGCCTCTGCACCGGATTTCGGTTGATTTTTATAAATTGAAGAGGAAAGTTATATGAAACGTTTAGCAATTGGTTTTACAATGTTGCTTTCTGCGGCTGGTTTTTTGTTTGCACAGAATGAGTTGCAGCCCCTTGCCGTGGTAAAACTGCACAAATCAGAAACTATTACCCTTAAGCAGCTTAAGGCTCGTGCCGGTGTTGCAGAAAAACAGTACGAGGCTTACGGCATGAAGATGACCGATGCCCAGAAGACTGAGCTTAGGAAGGCAACCCTTGAAAGCATGATTGCCAACAAGCTTATTGCCCAGCAGGCAGCAAAGGAAGGCCTTGCCATTACGGATTCACAGGTGAACGCGGCATTCGTCAGTTCATTCAGCCAGGGTGGCAAGCAGATTACCGAAGCCCAGCTAGAGCAGGCTGTAAAGAAGTCTACAGGCAAATCTTTGGCCCAGTACATTCAGGAAACAACTGGAATGTCCATGGCTGACTACAAGGCCTACATCCGTGAGTCAATCACCGTCCAGCAGTATGTAGTAAGCAAAAAGCAGGATGAAGCAAAGAAAATTACTGCAACCGACAAGGAAATCAACGAATTTTACGATATGAACAAGACCAAGTTCGTCTGGGACGACATGGCAAAGCTTTTCCTCTATGTTATTCCAAAGGGAAAAGATGCTGACGGAACAAAGGCAAAGGCAAACGCTGCCCTTAAGCAGGTTTCTGCAAAGCAGGCTTCCAGAACAGACATCATGAAGTCTTCTGACAACGGCAAGGTTTTCCAGGCCGGTGAAATCATGGTTCACAACAATGCCCAGACCGCGCAGGCACAGGGCTGGACCATGGACAAGATGAAGGAACTCTTTGACCGCAACGTTGGCTTTACAAGCGAGCTTATTGACGGCGGCAACAACTGGCAGTTCTATTCAGTTCTTAACAAGTACAGCGCAAAGATGCTCAAGCTCTCCGACCCGGTAGAGCCTGAGTCCAAGATGACCGTAAAGGAATACATCAAGGGTACTTTGACTAGCCAGAAGCAGGGCCAGTTCCTCCAGAAGTCTGCCGGAGACATCGTTAAGAATCTTGACAATGCCACTAACGTAGACCGCAAGAAGACTGGCGATGCCCTTACAAAACTCTTAAGCTGGTAGGTTTGCCGTGTCTCGTCGGAAAGGAAGAATTCTGGCATTTCAGGCTCTCTACTCATACGATGTGGGTAAAAAGGGCCTGGATGACCTTTTAAAACTTGATTGGGTAGATAATAATACTGAAAGTGAAGCAAAAAATGCCGATACTGAAAAGGACGATTTTGCCCGTATTCTCATTTCCGGGACAATAAATCATCTTGAAGAGATTGATGCCCTTATAAAAGGGCACTTGTCCGAGCGATGGGAATTTGACCGTGTTAACAAGGTGTCTTTGGCGATTTTGCGAGTGAGCATTTTCCAGCTTTTGTACCAGAAGGAAACGCCCGGGTCTGTGGTGATTGACGAAGCCATAGCCATTGCAAAGGAATTCGACACAGACATTTCCTTTAAATTCATTAATGCTGTCCTGGACAAAATTCGTAAAGAGATAGCAACTTGAACACGAAGACTAAAATTTTTAATTTTTCCTCAACCTTTGCGCATGGAGCCGGTCTGCTGGTTCTTTGCGCGGTTTTGTTTTGTTCCCAGCTTATTTTGGCCGGGTGCTCTTCCCATTCAGAGGGGGCTGCCATAAGCACCGAGTTGGGCTTTGTTGACATTTTGATTGGTCAGGGCAAGACCAAGGAAGCCATGGAGCTTTTGCAGAGGACAGAGAAGCTGGCTTCAACCCCGCTTGAAAGCATGGGTGTTTACAAGCGCTATGTTATCCTTGGCGAGTCAGGCCGGGCAGAGAAAGCCCTTAAAAAGGGACTCAGAAAGCACAAGAAGGATAAGCAGCTGCTTGCGGTCTATGGAAACTTTCTGCTGGACCAGAACAAGACAAAAAAGGCACTTAAAGTTACAAAGCCCCTTTCCGGTACTGAATACGGTTCCATCTATGCGGAGGCTTTCCTTTCTTACGCTTTGGAGACTGGATGGAGCGCAGACGACCTTTTTGGAAAGACCTTCTTTTTGTTCAGGGGTCATAAGAAAAATCCTGACCATTCAGCCACCGCAAAAGAAAAGTTTGAGGTTTTCTACGATTCCCGCTTTGTTCCAATTTACCTGGACGCTGCCAGAAGCACAAAGCTTTCCCGCTGGGCGCGTAATGCGGCTGCCCTTTGCATGAAGGAGGGAAATTTTGCCAAGGCATCCGAAGCCTATACCGGTAGCGTTGACTCTCTGGAGGACTCCCTCTTCTGGGGCTCGGTTTTCTATGATGCCGGGCTGTACACTGAAAGCCTTGAGGCCCTTGTTGCCGGGGATTCGTTTCCCGGTTCTGTGGCTTTAAAGATTGAGCACAAGGCACTGGAAGCTGATGACTATTACCTTCTTGAAGAAGATGCCGCCGCAGAAAAGATTCGCAGTGAGCTTATAGACGTAATTCTGGCTGAATCCGTGAATGCAAATGCCGGTTTGACTTCTTATGCCAAGCAGGTGCTTCCTGTTGTTTACGTGAACAGCGCAATGTACTTAAAGAGCAAGAACGACCTTGCCAAAGAATTTAGCAGGCTGGACACACTTGTTACCAAATTCCCGGATTACGTGCCGGGCCTTGCCTCTTACGGTGACTATGCGCTTTACCTTTTGAGCCGACCGCCGGAGGACAAGCTTTCACAGGACTTGCGCTATGCAGGTCTTAGAACCATGGCAATGGAAGAAGAAGACAGAATTCCAAAAATATCTCTGGAAGATGCCCTTGTAAAAATCGATGAATCACTTGAGCGCACTAATAACCCAAGGCTAATCGTTATACGCGAGCAGCTTTTGGCCCAATTGCACCGCGAGTGGGAAACTGAACACAAGGCAAGCCGCGTTTGGCCGCTTTTGGAAAAGAATGCCCTGGAAAAGGCTTCTTTGTTCCCCGACGATGTTGTTCACTATGCGGTTGTCGTGCTGCTTAACAACGGGCATGAGCAGGATGCAAGGGATTTGTTCATAAAGTATGAGCAGGCCAAGCACGAGGAAGAACTTACCGGAAAGAAAAAGAAGGTTTCAGATGAATCAAAGGATGATATTCCACCTAAGTTTGAGCCTTCCGAGCACCCCGAACTCTTGAACCTTTGGGAAAAGGAAGCAGCCGCATGGTTCTATGTGAATGATGGGCGTATAGACGAGGGCCTTGAGATGTACGGACATATAATAGAAAACTTTGCCAAGAGGACCCCGACAATGAATTCCGGCGGAAAGAGTGAATCCGTTACGAACGCCTATATCAATATTGCCAATATCTATGCAGGCAGGGGGCAGGGCGTACTGGCCTTGGACAGCCTGAAGAAAGCTTTGCCAAGAACCTTGGACGAGGGCTTGAAGGCTGATGTGCTCTACCGCATAGGAAAGGAATACTACTATCAAGGTGACTACAAGAATGCAATCCGTTCGCTCCAGTATTCGCTCAATCAGGACAATGGACAGAACAAGGTGCGCAACCGTGCAAGGCTTATCCTAAAGCAGGCTCAGGACAGGAACAAATAATTGTAAATAAATGAGCAATAAAAACAAAAAACCGGGTCATTTTTACCCTTCAAGGTAAGTGCCCGGTTTTTTTTGTGTCATTTTGACCCAGAAATTATTTAGCCCGCATATCTTTAATCCAAAAATACGCAGTTTAGGCAATTTGTTTGCTATTCAATGACGGCGATGATGTCTGAATTCTTAAGGATAAGATAGTCTTCACCGTCAATTTTGATTCCTGTTCCAGAATATTTATCGTAAAGGATTTTTTCTCCAGGTTTTACGGTGATTTTTTCTTTTTCTGTGCCTGGACCGACAGCTTCTACTGTTGCCTGCTGGGTTTTTTCCTGAGAAGTTTCAGGAATGATGATTCCGCCTGCTGATTTTGTTTCTGCAGCTACCTGCTTTACCAATACGCGGTCTGCCAAAGGTCTGATTTTCATTATATTTCCTCCAAATGTATGTTATTAAAAGCCTGTATAACTAGAATATAATAAATTTTGTGCTTGAGCGTCAAATAAATTCGGCAGGGAATTTTTTGCAATTTTTTTCCGGTGGCTAAAAAGTTGGCATGGAACTTGCTATTTCTTTATTGAAAATATTTAGCGAGGAGTGGCAATTATGGAAGCTGCAAAGACTTTTACACCTGTTTATGATGACGAAAATGTTTTGAAACTCTATCTTAAGGAAATCAACAAGATTCCGCTGCTTTCTCGCGAAGAAGAAAATGAACTTGCGCTAAAGGCTAAGGCTGGCGACAAGGCCGCAAAAGACAAGATTGTTAGTGCAAACCTGCGCTTTGTTGTGAATGTTGCAAAGAAGTACCAGAGCCACGGTCTTGACCTTACGGATTTGATAAGCGAAGGAAACATTGGCCTTCTTACCGCAATAGATCACTTTGACGTGGAAAAGGGCTACCACTTTATTTCCTATGCCGTCTGGTGGATTCGCCAGGCAATTCTTAAGGCCATCTGCGAAAAGAGCCGTGCCATCCGCTTGCCGCTCAACAGGGCAAACGAGCTTGTTCAGATAGAAAAGACCCGCAAGGCTATTGGCCACAAAAAGAATGAGGACAGTGAATTCCGCGAAATTGGTAAGATGCTGGGAATGTCTCCAAGCCATGTGCGTGAGCTTGTAAACCTTGGCCGCGACATGATAAGCCTTGATGCCCGCATTGCAGGAGATGACACCGGCAGGAATACAATCGGGGACTTTATAGAAGACACATATTACGCTGCTCCTGATTACCAGGCTATTAGCAATTCCATGAAGGATGACATAGACAATGTGCTCAATACGCTTAAGCCAAAGGAAGCAAAGGTTTTGCGCCTGCGCTACGGTCTTGGCGGTGGTCGTCCAATGTCTCTTAAGGAAGTGGGTGATGCCTGCAACCTTACCAAAGAAAGGATCCGCCAGATAGAAAAGCGTGCCCTTGTGCGTATGCAGAACCCGGCCCGTATGAGCAGGTTGGAATCTTATGTTGCCTAAGGCAAATATTTCTTAGCAGGGTACTTGAAATTAATCCTAGCCCCGATTGGAAGGGCGGCGCAGCCGTTGCCGCTGGGTGAGGTCCCTGAGCGTAGTCGAAGGGCCGAACTCCGGCAATGGAGCGGTAGCGGAACCCTGGAAAGCGGGTAAAAATGCCCTCCTTGGCATTTTTACCCGCAAGTTTTCTTCCGAAAACTTGCCCATGTAAATGGAAAACAGATGACGCACCCTCCATGGTGCTGCTTGTTTGCGGTATATTGAAAATGCCAAGGAGTTTACCCGGACACGGAGTGACGGGTACAGTTTGACCATACAAGCTGCTTCAAAAGAAAAAAATATTTACCAATAATAAGAATAGAAAGAAAAGTCGCTTTCTGATATAATGAATCCGCTGATTTTATTAACAGGAGACAGATTTGGCGGACATACATGTTTTTCCGGAAGCCCCGGAAGGAACACCGGAGAGTGACTTTGTTCACCTGCACGTGCATTCGGACTATTCGCTTTTGGACGGAGCTTCCAAGCTAGACACGCTGATTGCAAAGGCAAAGCGGCTTAACATGAAGGCCCTTGCGCTTACAGACCACGGCAACATGTTTGGCGTTCTGAACTTTGAGCATATCTGTCATGCTAATGGCATAAACCCTGTGTGCGGAGAGGAATTTTACGTTGCATACAAGGACCACACGGAAAAAACAGACATTCCTTTTGGCAGGAACGGTCATCATGCCCACAACTTTCACCTTATCCTGCTTTGCAAAAATCAGACCGGCTACAAGAACATGTGCTGGCTTTCTTCCATTGCTTTTCAGGAAGGCCTTTATTACGGCAAGCCCCGCATAGACTTTGAGCTTTTAAAGCGCTACCACGAGGGTATAATCTGCCTTTCTGCCTGTATTCAGGGGGAAATTCCCCAGCTTTTGATGAACGGACGCACGGAAGAGGCCTACCAGGTTGCAAAGGAATACAAGGAACTTTTTGGAGCGGACCATTACTATATAGAAATCCAGAGCCACGGTTTGGAGGACCAGATTAAGGTTGCGCCGCTTTTGGTAAAGCTTGCCAAAGACCTGAACATTCCCATTGTCCTTACAAACGACGTTCACTATGCAAACCAGGATGATGCCGAAGCCCAGGATGCCCTGCGCTGCATTGGATTCAAGAAGCTTTTGGACGAACCCCACCAAAAGATGGGCGGTGACCAGAACATTGCAGAATGGTACCTGAAGACTGCGGACGAGATGAAGAAAATCTTTCCCCAGTGGCCAGAGGCTGTTGAAAATACAAAGAAAATTGCGGCCATGTGCGACCTTACGATTCACCAGTACAAGACCCAGGAACTTAAGGACTGCCTTCCCCGCTTTGAGCTGCCTGCTGAATTCCGCACCCATGGTGATGACTACAAGTCGGATCAGGATGACTACATGCGCTACATCGTAGAAGAGGGGCTTAAGAAACGCTACAAAGAGATTACCCCGGAAATCCGTGAGCGTGTTGAATATGAACTTGGAATCATCTTTAAGATGGGTTTTTCCGGCTACTTTTTGATTGTTTGGGAATTCATCAACTGGTCCAAGTCTACCTATGACAATGTGAACAAAATTCCCAAGCCTTACATTCCTATTGGGCCGGGACGTGGTTCGGGTGCAGGTTCCGTAGTTGCCTACTGCATGACCATTACGGACATTGACCCCTTCCGCTACAAGCTGATTTTTGAGCGCTTTTTGAACCCTGAGCGTGTTTCCATGCCGGACTTTGACGTTGACATGGACTTCGACTACAGGCAGGATATAATTCAGCATACCCGCGACCTTTACGGAGACCCCCAGGTTGGCCATATCGTTACCTTTGGAACCCTAAAGCCAAAGAACTGTATTGCAGACGTTGGCCGTGTGCTTAACATTCCGCTTAACGAAGTTGCAATGCTAAAAAAATGCATTCCGGACAACCCCAAGGCTAAGCTTAAGGATGCCTTTACCCCGCCGGACGAAAAACATCCGGATAACGGTCAGCTTATTCCCTACAAGGACGACCCAAAATACAAGAGGCTTTTTGAACTTGCGTCCAAGCTTGAGGGCGTTAACCGCAATACGGGTCTTCATGCTTCGGGTATGGTAATCGGTCTTACCGCCTTGCCGGACTGGGCACCTGTATTCAAGGACCCAAAGACTGGGGAAGTTGGCGTTCAGTATACAATGGACATAATTGAGCCCTGCGGTCTTGTAAAGATGGACTACCTTGGGCTAAAGACTCTTTCGCTTATCCGCTATGCAGAGAACATAATCAACAAGCACAAGAAGGAAGGGGAGCCTGATTTTGTTACCGCAAACGTAAGCGAGTCTGACGAAAAGACCTTTGACCTTTTCTGCCGGGGAGACACGGTTGCAGTCTTCCAGTTTGAATCTCCTGGTATGCAGAAGATTTTGCGCCAGGCACAGCCCAGACGTTTGGAAGAACTTGTCGCTTTGAACGCGCTTTACCGCCCCGGCCCTATGGACTACATTCCCCAATATATTGAAGGAAAGTGGCATCCGGAGACAATCCATTACCCGGACCCCTGTCTTGAGGATATCCTTAAGGAAACATACGGTGTTATGGTTTACCAGGAGCAGATTATGCAGGTAAGCCAAAAGATTGCAGGTTTCAGCCTGGGTGCCGCAGACATGCTCCGACGCGCCATGGGTAAGAAGAAGCCAGAAGTCCTTATGGGAAAAAAGAAGGACTTTGAAGAAGGTGCAATCAAGAACGGCTTTACCAAGGAACACGCAGACGAAATTTTTGAAATCATGGTTCCCTTTGCAGGCTACGGTTTTAACAAGAGCCATGCGGCGGCATATTCTGTTGTTGCCTACCGCACAGGCTACCTAAAGGCCCACAAGCCTGCTGAATTTATGGCGGCAAACCTTACCAACGAAATTACTTCCACGGACACCCTGCCTGTTTATATAGAAGAAGCGCGCAAGATGGGTATTCCTGTTGATGCGCCCGACGTGAACCGCTCGGACGTTATATTTGACGTAGTGGACGGGCACATAGTCTTTGGCCTTAAGGGAATCAAGGGCATGGGGGAAGGTGCTGCAAGCGCTATAGTAAAGGAACGTGAGGCAAACGGCCCATTCAAGTCTTTTGACGACTTTATCTCCCGCATAAGCTTCCAGGAAGTGAACAAGAGGGCAATAGAAGTCCTTATCAAGACCGGCGGATTCGACAAGCTGGACAAGAACAGGGCAACCCTAATCCTCAACTACGAAAAAGCCATCCAGTATGAAGAAAAGAAGAGGCTAGGCAGCGACAGCGGACAGGTTTCCCTCTTTGAAGATGCCGGCATAAAGGAATTTGCAGACTTTAAGTATGAAGAAGTTGAAGAAATGCCCAAGATGGAGCTTCTTAATATAGAAAAGGAACTGATTGGCTGCTACGTTTCGGGGCACCCCCTGGATGAATGGAGGCATGCCATAGAAAAATGTGCTACAATCTCCAGCGAGAACATAGAAAAGGCCGGCAAGGAAGACAAGGCGGAAAAAGCGGCACTTGAAGCTAGCGGAAGAAAGCCCTGGCAGATGAAGAACACCGGAAGAAGCTATGTTGCCATCGGAATGATTCAAGGCCTTAGGCAGATACTTACAAAAAAAGGCACCCAGATGTGCTTTGCCAAGCTTGCGGACTTTAAGGGTGCGATAGACATTACCTTCTTTCCAAAGGTATGGGAGCAGCTAAAGGACAAGATTCAGGATGAGGGAGTCTATGCCTTTAAGGGCAAGGTTGACGGCACCAGGGAAAGCCCCAGCCTTCTTGTGGACACAATGGAAGACCCTAAGGAACTGGAGCAAAAGTCTATTTCTGCCGTACACATAAAGATGCGCGAGGATTTTTCTTCCCTGAAAGAAATAAGCCCTTTGCGGGATTTTTTATTTGGCGGAAGCGGCAATTGTGTAGTATATTTTCATATAAGCGTAAATGGGTCTCCTTTTACGGTAAAAGCCAACCAGCAGATGCAGGTTCCTTCCGATGCTGATTTTATACAGTCGCTCAAGGATCAAAACCTTGTAGAAGATGTCTGGTGCGAATAAAAATTAGTTTAAGAGGTTTGTATGCCAAGAATAATATTTTCTATACTTTCTTTTGTTGTTTCTGTCTATGCGCTGCTTTGCTTTCTGCGCATACTGCTAACATGGGTTCCTTCCCTTTCCTACAGCCGTTTTTCGCGTTTTTTGGGAAAGGTATGCGACCCCTATCTGAATGTTTTCCGGGGAATCAAGTGGCTAAGGCTGGGCAGCTTTGACTTTTCCGCCGCACTCGGGCTTTGTATCTTGGGTGTTCTTGCAACTATGCTTTCGAGCTTTGCCGGCAGGTCTGCAATAACTTTGAGCATGGTTTTGCAGATGGTTATTCAGCTTGTCTGGTCAATCATAACTTCAATCATAACCTTCCTCATAATCGTTCTGGCGGTAAGGCTGATTGTACTTCTTGTTAGAAAGGGACAGTACTATTCAAGTCCTATACTTGACCAGATAGACGCTTCGATTTCTCCGCTTGTATACAACATAGCCCGCACCTTTACCGCAGGAAAAAAGGTCAGCTATGCCACGGCTCTTGTAATTGCGATAATCGCACTCACTTTAATAATAGCCATAGGTTCAATATTGATTTGGCAGATTTGCAAAATATTGGCGGGAATTTCTTTCTAGGGCCGGATGAAGCTTTCTGAACTGGGAATTCCGCTGGAAAGTCTTGCGGGTGTTGGAAAATCAAAGGCATCTCTTTTTAGCCGCCTGAACATCTTTACCGTTGGTGACCTTTTGGGAACCTATCCACGCGACTGGGAAGACAGGACAAAGGCATGCACCCTTAGCCAGTACGCCCAGAACTACGGAAAGGTTCACACGGTATGCAAGGTTCTTGCCCACGATTTTTTTGGCTACGGCAAGATGAAGACCCTAAAGATAGCCGTAACCGATGGAACTGCAAACGCATTCCTTATTGCCTTTAACCGCCCCTTCCTGCAAAAGTCACTGCCAGAGGGAAGCATAATAAGCGTAACAGGCAAATTTGAGCTTAGGTACAATACGCTGCAGGCATCATCCTTTGAAGCAGAACGTCTTTCGTATTCAGGGGAACTTGAAGACTGGCAGAACAAACCCATACCAGGTAGCGGAGTCTTGCCGGTTTACCCGCTTACAGAAGGCATAACGCAAAAAATTTACCGCAAGATTGTTGCGGCGGCATTGCAGCAGTACGGAAAGTCACTGGAAGATGATTTGCCCGCTTTGATAATCCAGGAGCGGAAGCTTTTGCACAAGGCACAAGCCCTGGCCTTTATTCATCAGCCTAAGGACATAAGCCAGGTCCTTCTTGCCAAGCGTACCCTCATTTACGAAGAGCTTTATTTTTTTGAATACAAGATGGCAGAGCACACTCTTCGCCACAGGGGCAGCCTTCCTTCTATAGAACAAGCATCTGCATTCGAAGCAGCCCAACCTAGTTCAACGCAAAGCACGCAATCCACACAATCCGGTGGAGCAAACGGCATTTCTGAATCAAAGGGCATTCCAAGCGCAGCATCTTATTTTTCAACCCCGGATGTAAGCAAAAGCGAATTCATGGAATCCCTTTCGCCAAGGCAAAAACAGCTTGTAGAACGCCTCCCCTTTGAATTTACCCAGGGACAGATGGCGGCAATTTTCCAGATGAACCGGGACATAGACAAAAGCCAGGATGAACTTAACACCTTAAAAAACAGGCCTGAGGCTTTGGAAAAACAGCCCTTTTCCATGCAGAGGCTCTTGCAGGGAGACGTAGGTTCTGGAAAGACACTCGTTTCATTTATGCTTTGCCTTAGAACCATAGACTACGGCGGCCAGTGCGCACTTATGGCACCAACGGAACTCCTTGCAAGACAGCATGCAGAAAACGCGGCCAGCTTGCTTGAACCAATCGGTGTAAAAGTTGCATTCCTTACCGGAAACCTAAAGGCGGCTGGAAGACAGGCTTTGCTTAATGCCCTAAAAGACGGAAGCGTAAACTTTGTAGTTGGAACACACGCGCTTTTTAGCCGCAACATCCAGTACGCAAACCTCCAGCTTGCGGTAATAGACGAACAGCACCGCTTTGGAGTTACCCAGAGGGAATCAATACTTGCAAAGGGACGTGTCTCTTCCGGTGAATACAGCCACACCCCCGACCTTCTTATGATGAGCGCAACGCCTATCCCGCAGACATTGGCACTAACCGCATTCGGAGACTTGGACGTAAGCACAATACACAGCATGCCGCAGGGAAGGCTTCCGGTAAAGACCTACCTTAGTGTTATGGGAAACGAAAGGAATGCCTACGAAGCAGTCCGCAAAGAGCTTATGGCTGGACACCAGGCATATTTTGTATATCCAAGAATCGGGGAAGATGAGCCTTTGGAACAAGATGCGGCAGAAAACCAGGGCAACCTAAAGTCCGCACAGGAAATGTTCAATTTTCTTTCCAAAGAAGTCTATCCAACATTCAAGTGCGCGCTTGTGCACAGCAAGGTGGAAGAAGAAGAAAGCCGAAAGATTCTTGAAGACTTTAGGCAGAACAAGATACAGGTTCTGGTTGCAACAACGGTTGTAGAAGTTGGCGTGGACGTTCCTAATGCAACATGCATCGTAATAGAGCACGCAGACAGGTTTGGTCTTGCAGAACTTCACCAGCTTAGGGGAAGGGTTGGAAGAAACAGTCTGCAAAGCTATTGTTTCCTTATCTACGGAAAAAACATTACCCAAGTAGGAATTGAGCGTCTAAAAGCCCTGCACCAGACAAACGACGGCTTTAAAATAGCAGAAGAAGACCTAAGGCTCCGTGGCCCGGGAGAAGTTTCGGGAACAGCCCAGTCAGGCTACCTGACGCTTGGAATTGCAGATTTGGCCCGCGACAAAGACATTCTTATGCAGGCCCGTTACGATGCGTTTGAAATGCTAAGGCGTTCAAGCCAAAATCTGCCGCAAAGATAAAATCACATTACCCAGTCAAAGTCTCCGCTAACAACAACGTCCTTGTGGCCCTTAACAATCTGCCCGATTACGTAAGCGTTAATCTTGTTTGCCTTCATGTGCTTGATTATGTCGTTAGCATGTTCCTTCTTTGCAACCACTGTAAGACCAACCCCAAGGTTAAAAGTCCTGAGCATTTCTTTTTCCGAAACATTTGCGGTATTCTTTATCAATTTAAAAATATCCAGAATCTGGTACTTTGAAGCATCAATACTTGCAGAAAGATTGTCCGGCAAAATGCGGTTAAGGTTTTCGCAAATACCGCCGCCTGTAATGTGGGCAAGACCCGTTATCCAGTTTGTGGGGAACAAATCCTTAAGCGCCTTGTAGTAGCACCTGTGCGGTTCCAAAATAACATCAATGAATTTTTTCTTCCCGATTTTTGCATCCAGAATCTTGGGGTATTTTTTCATAACCTTTCTAACGAGAGTGTAGCCGTTCGTGTGGATTCCGCTTGATTCAAGAGAAATTACCACGTTGCCCTCTTTAATTTTTGAACCGTCTATAATCTTGCTTTTTTCCACAATGCCAACAATGCTGGACGTTAGAATATATGTGCCTGCCTTTAGAACACCTGGCTGCTCAGAAGTCTCGCCCCCGGTAAGAACACATTCCTGCTTCTTGCATGCATCTGCCACAGACTTTACAATCTTGTTTATGTCTTCCTTATTCATCTTTCCGCAGATGATTGCATCCTGAACCGTAAGCGGCCTTGCGCCCATAACAATGCAGTCGTTTATAAGGTGGTTTATCATGTCGTAAGAAACGTTTTCCAGCTTGCCGTATTGCGCTGCCAAAAGCTGCTTTGAACCCGGCTCCTCGGTCTTTAAAACAAGAACCGGATTTTTGTACTCCTTAAACTTTATGTCGTACAAAGAAGAAAATGCGCCAATTTTATTCAGCACCCTTTCGTTGTCTGTATTCAAAGCCTTAGCCATTGCCTTTTTTGTCTCGTTTGCCAAGTCAATGTTAACATCATACTTAAGATTTTTTTTCATGATAAGTCCCCATCAATTTGCAGTTTTCGTCTAAAAAATATTATACAAAAATCCAAGCCTCTTGCAACAGATGTTCTTCCTTCTCTGGAGCCGCCTTTATGGTTAAACTGCCCCTTCGGGGATCAAGTGTATTACGGGCTTTCCGGGGCTTGCCCTCCCGGCCGGTGCTGCGCACGTGCTACGCACCCCCTCCAATCCCGGCTAGGATTTTTTGTTTCTCTTATTCTTAACCCGTTCATGCTTGAATCAAACTTCTGAATCAGTATTCAACCAAGGATGCCCGGATAATCCAATTTCATAATTCGCATTTCTTTCCAAAAAGCAGACTGTGGCTTGTCGGCATAACAATTGGTTGTACCGCACGGTGGCTTGACCGGTTTGTCGGCTTTGAACTTTTGTTATGTGCTATTTTACTCTAAATAACCGCTGTAACACCAGCCGATAGTACCAGCTTTTATAGGTTTTCCGTCACGGTCTTTAGCACCGGCCTGAACTTCAATTTTTACCCAGTTCGAAGAAATCCCGTCGATTGTTTCAGCTTTGCCGAGTTCAAGAATTTTTACTTTGGTACCGGCCTGCATTACTACAAGGACTTGGGTTGAGATGGCTTCACCTGAGCGAAGTTTTAGGTTTTCGTTGACGAGCATAGTTTTGTTTTTAGAGACGTTGGTATAAAACGAATCATCTGTGGATACTTTTATAATTTCATCAAAATATAAAAATGGACGATACTTTTTACTTTTTATAATCTCCAGGAGATTGTTTTTTTATATTCTGAAATCTCATTTTTTAGCATGTCATTTTCAGATTGTAATTCCTGGATTTTTCTCTCCAGTTCTGATTTTTGCGATTTACAATTTGTGAAAATGAATGTTGATAAAAGTAAAAAAATTATTTTCTTTTTCATAATTTTTTCTCCTTCAGCAGCGCCCCAGTGCGGGCGTCCACATAACATTGTTTATAATTATTATCTATTTCTCTTATGATTTTATTATTTTTTGATGCAAGTTGAGCTAAGTCAGTGATTTAAAATGTTTATTATGTATCGTATATTGAAAGCATAAAAAATGTAGAATCTTTTATTTTTTTTGTTTCCAC
>JAILHV010000067.1 GCA_024695625.1 Treponema sp. | reverse complement strand
CGGAATCTTCATGCGGTTTGACTGGACGATGTTCTTAAAGTCTGTAAAGATACCCTGGCATGTTTCCGGGCGAAGGTAGATAAGGTGTGAGTCGTCTGCAACCGGTCCCTGGTATGTCTTGAACATAAGGTTGAATTCGCGTACGGCTGTATACTTGCGGTTCTTGCTGCCACATGTTGGGCAGTTGATGTTTGCGTCTATGAATGCCTTCATCTCTTCGTGGGTCATTGTGTCCACAGGCTTTCCGGGGTTTGTTTCCGGGTGTGAAGAGACATAATCTTCTATTAACTGGTCTGCGCGGAACCTTGCCTTGCATTCTGTACAGTCAATCATTGGGTCTGAAAAGTGGGCAACGTGGCCCGAAGCTTCCCATGTCTTGTGGTGCTGGAAAATTGCGCTGTCAAGACCAACAACGTCGTCGCGCAGCTGGGTCATGTAGTGCCACCATTCGTTCTGGATGTTGCGCTTAAAGTCTACGCCGAGTGGACCGTAATCCCAAGCACCGGCCTGTCCGCCGTAAATCTCTGAGGCCTGGTAAACAAAGCCGCGTCTCTTGCAAAGACTAATAATCTTGTCCAATGTGCATGAATGGTCAACCTTTTTTTCTGCCATAAATAAAAACTCCTTTGCCGGCACCGGATTGTACCGGGCATTGTATTGGAGTACCATCTTAGCATAAAAACTGACTCGGGGCAAGGACTGGTCTTGCATGTGACTTTGTATGTGGCCTTTGTTTGCAGGGGAAGGGGGTTGCAAAGACCCGCGCAGAACTTGTTGAAAGGCTGCTTAATATAAAAGTCAGCCATATAGAGTACCCGGAACTGGAAAAAACAATTGCACCTTTCTTTTAGAGCAAGGGGGTGCGCCTTGATGTGTACATAAAGGACTCGGACAAGGTGATAGACGTTGAGATGCAGTCGCGGGAACCGGTTGCTCTTCTCCGCTACACCCTGACCACAAAGTGCCAAGAGATAGCAGACCTGAACTTCGATGACAAAATAATGAAAGTGATTTATAATGCAAGTGTGTCGAGATGCTAAAGCAGAGCGGGCAGTTCCGGGAGGTTTATGCCGCAATGGATTTACGCGAAATGGACATACGAAGGGAAGCCTTGGCAGAAGGTAGAATTCAGGGGGCCATGGAAGGAGCCATAAATGCTGCCGTGGTTGCCGTAAGGGACTTTAATATTGCTCCTCAGCTTGCCGCTCAAAAGATGAACGCACCGCTCGACAAAGTGATGGAAAAGCTTGGCATGCCGTATAAGGCTGATGGCGTAAGCGGAGGGGGCATTTTGCATTAAGCGTAGAAACTGCAACTGCCTTTGGGGTGCAGGTATGGGGTGTTTTAGCGGTCCTTCGAGAGCCTCAGGAACCGTGTGATATTAGTTTGTAGGGGTGCAGGCACGGCAGGGATTGTGGCAGGCAGAGCCTGCCCTGGAGTTTTCTGCGAAAACTCCCCCTTAGCAATTGCCAACACGGCAGGGATTGGAGGGGCGGCGCAGCCGTTGCGGTAGCAATGGAGCGGGGAGGGACCCGCGGAACCCCGGAAAGCCCAGAAAAAATGCCCTCCTTGGCATTTTTTCTTGCAAGTTTTCTTTCGAAAACTTGCCTGTAGTTATTGCGAACATTTGACGCACCCTCCGTGGTGCTGCTTGTTTGCAAATAAGAAAAAATGACAAGGTCTTCTTTTGGGACGCAGAACTTTTGCAGGAAAAAGTGCCGCAAGAAGAAAATGAGGAGTATTAAAATTTAACAGGTCTTTGTCTACTGCTTTGCTGCGAGTTTTTGCAGGGCGGCTACAACGTCTTCGGCTTCCTTCTTGTTCATTACGCGCACAATCTTTATGTCCGTGTCGTTTGTTTGGGCGGTGATGGGGTTGCCGTTTGCATCCTTTTTGCCAAGAATCTGCACGATGGGGTTCTTGGGGTTGTCAGGGGCTACGTCTACAACCTGGGCAAGCTTTCCATTTGAAAGGTAGACGAATGCGCCTATGGGGTAGATGGAAAGGCTGTAGAGCAGGGCCTTTAGTACCGTGTCGTCGTACTGGTGGTGCGGGTTCTTGAGCATTTCTATCATTGCGTCGTAGGTGGTTCGGGCTTCCTTAAAGTGCCTTGGGGCAGTGATAGCCTCGAATGAACAGGCAACGGCTATAATCTTTGCGTAGAGGGAGATGTTGTTTCCCCTTATGCGCCTCGGGTAGCCGCTTCCGTCTTCGCGCTCGTGGTGGTCAAGGATTCCAAGCAGTATGTTGAGCGGGAAGTTCATGTCCTTTAGTATGTTGTAGCTGATAATCGGGTGGGTAAGAATCTGGTTGCGCTCTGCCGGTGTAAGGGCTGTGTCCTTCATGTAAAGGTTGGGGGAGAGGCGCAGCATTCCAATTTCGTGCAGTACGCTTGCAACTCCCAGTTCTATTAGCTTTGGCTGGGGCATTCTTAGCTGGAGTCCGATTGTGATTGCAAGGACTGTTGAGCGCATTGAGTGGCTTACGAGGAAGTTCTTGTTGCGCAGCTGCAGGCTTGGGATTATGCGCAGCACGTAGCGGCGGTTGTCCGTGATAAAGGAGCAGAGTTCCTTTATGGTTTCGTTGAGTTCATCCGCATTGATTTTTTTCTGCGTTACGTATGTTGTAAAAATGCTTTCTATATACTTGAGGTACTTGTCGTAGATTTCCTGGACTATTTCCATGCGGGACTTGTCGCTCTTGGTTTCGTTTTTGGCTTCTTCAAGGGCCTTGTGGATTTCCGGGTTCGCTTCTTTTTCTTCCTTTACTTCTTCCACTTCTTCTACTATATTATTTACTTCTTCCGTCTTGGAAAGGATTGCCTTGGCCTTTTCGTTGTTCAGGTCGGGCTTTTCTGTCTTTTCGCCCTGTTCTTTTGCAGTGTCGACCTTGCTCTCCTTGCCTTCGCTGGACAGGTTTTCAAAATTCCATTGCTTGAGTGCATTGATGACTCCCAGCGTCAGGGGGCAGCCTGAAGGTGTGATGAGAAACTGTGGATCCAGGTATACGTCTGCTGTAAAAACTGTGTTGGCGCGGATTTGCGAAACTTTATAATTGTCCATAGAAAACCTCATTTCTGATTATCGGCAAAAGGCGCAAAATGTTTAGGGCTGGCTGATTTAGCTGCTGTTGGCGGGTATTTTTTTTGGGTGTTCGGTTGGCGTTCAGTTGGCGTTCAGTTGGCGTTCAGTTGGTGTTCAGTTGGTATTCAGTTGGTATGGATGTGCTCAGGACTTGAAGAATTCGTGCGGGCAAAAAAAAGCCGGAATCGTTAAGCATGTCGGATTCCGGTTTTTAATGAAAGATTTGGATACTGTGCTCTTTTCCGGCAGCCGTCTGGATGTCTGATGACCCGTCCGCCAGAAACTCTTTGTCAAGCACATTTATAATATCGGAGGGGCTCTGCAAAACTTGAATGAATTCCTGATTTTTTTCGATTATTTTGTTGGGACTTTAAAAATTTCAGTTTTTTAATCTTTCCTTTTGCCTGTTTGAGCTGTCTTGATTATGTTTGTAATTTTACTCCATAATCTTACAATAGAAAAAAAATGAATTTTGATATTTTACTTAAAATTCTGCTATTTTTTATTTTGACATAGTGTATTCTTATTAAAAAGTTTGATTTGATTTTTGCACCTGCATGAATTTCTTGCTTTTTTCAGAAAAACTGCATATATAGTGTACCCCTAGGCAAATTGTAACCGAATTTTTGTTGATTCAGTACTCTGTTTTGCGATTTTCTCTAAAAAACTAATAATTCATCACTAATTTTTAAGAGTTCCTCTTGGGGAATTTTTGAATTAGCTTGCTTTTTTCACTAAAAATCAAACAAATCATCACTAAAAATTGGGAAATTTATTGCAAAAAGTGATTCAAAATAAAAAAAACGAAATATTTATGTGATATTTTCGTTGAATTTTGATAATTTTAGCAGAAAAATGACATCGCCTTTTTTGAAGTGGTGTAATCTTACATATATGAGAAACGGAAAGCCAACAGGTGTTTTGGGTGTCAAAGTGCTTGTGGTGACCGTAATTTTTTTAATGCAAAAATAGGAGTTTAGCATGAAGAAATCTCTTTTAGCTTTGAGTGGTGTTCTTTGCGCAGCTGCAATGCTTTCTGTTGGCTGTAAGAAAGAACAGGGTGCAACTGGTGCAGCTGGTGCAACTGGTGCAGATGCAAACAAGAACCTTGTTGTATGGTCATTTACAGACGAATTGGAAGGTATGATCAATGATGAGAACTTCGGTTACAAGAAGGCTCATCCTGATATGACAGTTGAGTACTCTCTCACACCAACTGACCAGTTCCCCAACAAGCTTGACCCAGTTCTCGCTTCTGGCAACGGAACACCTGATGTTTTCGCTCTTGAAAACGCATTCGTACGCAAGTACATCGAAGAAGGTCCAGAGCTCTTGCTTCCTCTCGATGATGTATACGCAGAAGTAAAGGACAAGATGGCTGACTACCCAATGCAGATTGGTTCTTACAACGGCCACGTATACGGTATGGCATGGCAGGTATGTCCTGGTGCTGTATTCTATCGCCGCAGCCTTGCAAAGCAGATCCTCGGTACAGATGATCCTGCAGAAGTACAGAAGTACATGTCTGACCTTACAAAGTTCCTTGAACTTGCAGAAACAATCAAGACAAAGACAAACAACACTGTAAAGATCGTTTCTACAACTGGCGACTTGTTCATGCCTTACAAGGGTGCTCGTAAGGATCCTTGGGTTGTAAACGGCAAGCTCGTTATTGACCCAGCTATGGACCAGTACATGGAAATGTGCAAGACTATGCACGACAACGAATACGATGGCCGCGTAGGACAGTGGTCTGAAGGTTGGTTCGCTGGTATGAAGGATGCCCTCAAGGACGAAAAGGGTAAGGATGTAAAGGTATTCTCTTACTTCCTCCCAACATGGGGTCTCCACTATGTTCTTAAGACAAACGCTGAAGGTACAGCTGGTGACTGGGCAATGTGCCAGGGTCCTGCAAAGTACTACTGGGGTGGTACTTGGATTGCTGCATACAAGGGAACAAAGAACCCGAACGCTGCTAAGGAAATGATTAAATACCTCGTTTCTGATGACGGCTTCTGCGAAGGCTATGCAAAGAAGACAGGTGATACACTTGGTAACCTCCATACACAGGCTGCAATCAAAGATACATTCTCTGAACCATTCCTTGGTGGCCAGAACCACTACGTAGAATTCTGCGAAATGGCAAAGGGTATCGACGGAAAGCTTATCCAGGGTACAGACCAGGCTATCGAAGCTCTTTGGAACGAATCTGTTGCTGCTTATGCAAACGGCGAAAAGTCTAAGGATGATGCTTTGAACGAGTTCAAGGCTCAGGTTAGCTCAACACTTGGATTCTAATTAAAATCTGAATTCATTATCTGACCCTAAGGGCGCGGACATTCATCTGACTAAAATCATTGAGTGGGCCGCGCCTTTTTTTTTCAGTAAAAATTGATCGCACGTGGAGGCGAGGATGGCAACTAAGAAAATAGTATCGGATCGTATAAATAAAAAGGGTTACTTTTTTGTTATACCTTTCGTGCTTGTATATTTATTGTTCAATTTCTGGCCGACAATTTATACTTTTATCTTGTCAGTCGGTAACTTGAAGGGATTTGGCAAACTTAAGATTATCGGTTTTGCCAATTTTGTTAGGCTTGTAACAGACAAATACTTCTGGGGCTCTGTTGCAAATACGTTTATAATTTGGGGCATCAACTTCCTGCCGCAGCTCGGCATTGCCCTTTTGCTTGCAGTTTGGTTTACGGACGTAAAACTCCGTCTTAAGGGAACAGGCTTGTTTAGGGCTATTTTCTACATGCCCAACCTTTTGACAGCTGCATCTGTTGCTCTTTTGTTCAAGAGCTTGTTCGGATATCCAGTAGGTCCTGTCAACCAGTTGCTTCTGGGATTTGGACTTGTGGAAAAGGCCTATCAGTTTGACCGCAATGGATGGGCTTTGAGATTTATAATTGCATTCATCCAGTGGTGGATGTGGTGTGGCCAGACTCTTATCCTTTTGATGGCTGGTATCACCAGTATTTCGCCTTCGCTATATGAATCTGCTACGATTGACGGTGCTAACGACTGGCAGTGCACATGGAAGATAACAGTTCCTCTGCTCCGCCCGATTATGTTCTTCCTTTTGATTACGTCAATGGTCGGTGGTATGCAGATGTTCGATATACCGTTCCTCTTGACGGATATGCGCGGTGGTGTAAACTTCATGTGCCGTACAATGGCGGTTTACATGTACAACATCGGCTTCCAGGGAACAAACCAGTATTCTTACGCAGCAGCAATTGCTATCGGAATGTTCATTATTACAGTTGTCCTTTCAAGGCTCATCAACTGGCTTACAAGTGACCACTCCCGCGTAAAGCATGTTGTAGAGGAGGCCAAATAATGCAGTATTCATCAAAACGTGCCGTAAAGTCTTCCATTATATACTTTGTAATGATTGTCCTTACGCTTGTTGCAGTTGTTCCTATATGGATCATGCTTATAAACGCAACTCGCTCTACGGAAGAAATAAATGCGGGTCTTGCACTTGTCCCGACAGGCCACGCCTGGCAGCAGACTGTGTACAACTTACACACTCTTACCAACCGCGGCTTTAAGATTTGGAGAGGCTTCTTAAACAGTGCAATAATCTCCTTTGGTACGACAATCCTCTGCGTTTACTTCTCTACCCTTACCGCCTACGGTATTTACGTATACCACTTTAAGGGCAAGAAGTTCCTCTGGGGTCTTGTCATGTTCCTTATTATGCTTCCTGGAACCCTTTCCTTCATCGGTTTCTACCAGTTCATGGCATTGCTTGGACTGACCGGCAACTGGAAGGGATTCATTCCTCTTACCATTCCGTCCATCGCATCTGCTGCAACGGTAATGTTCATCCACCAGTACATGGAGTCAATCCTTTCGCTTGAGCTTATCGAAGCGGCCCGTATTGACGGTGCAGGTGAATTCTTTACCTTCAACAGAATCGTACTGCCAATCATGCAGCCGGCTATGGCAACCCAGGCAATCTTCGCCTTCGTTGGAAGCTGGAACAACTTCATGACGCCGTCCGTAATCATTACGAACGAAGACTATGCAACCCTTCCTATGTTGGTACAGAAGCTCCGCGGTGATATTTACCGTACGGAATTCGGTGGAATATACTTGGGAATCGCAATTTCGCTTATCCCGATTATCATATTCTACGCAATTATGTCTCGTTACATCATTGCCGGTATCACAATGGGTTCCGTAAAGGAATAGTACTGTTCGATGCTAGGGAAGGGCAGTGCTGGGCTTTTGCTTAGGCTTCAAGCCTGCTCTTCCAAAATATTTGTAGTTGCCTATCATAATATAAAAGGCCCCTTGGGTTTTTACCTTGGGGGCTTGTCTTGTATATGAATAAAAACAAAGGAGAAAGAGAGTATGGCAAGCAGTGGCGAGAAAACCGTCAGGCTTAATAATCCAATTTTACCGGGATTCCATCCCGACCCTTCCATTTGTGTTGCAAATGGAGAATATTTTATTGCGAATTCAACCTTTGAATGGTATCCTGGTGTTGAAATTTCGCGCTCAAAAGACTTGGTCCACTGGACTACAGTTCCATCGCCCTTGAACGAAACCCGCCTTCTTGACATGCGCGGAGAAAAGGCTTCCTGCGGAATCTGGGCACCCTGCCTTTCCTATAGCGACGGTTTGTTCTATCTTATTTATACAAACGTGCGGAACTGGGACATTAGCCCAATGAAGGATTGCCCAAATTTCCTTACTACGTCACCTTCAATAGAAGGCCCCTGGTCAGACCCTGTTTTTATGAACGCATCCGGGTTTGATGCTTCCATGTTCCATGATGATGACGGCCGCCACTGGTACCTCAACATGGAATGGGACTACCGCCAGACTGGTCCCCGCCAGTTCAGCGGAATAATGCTACGCGAATACGATCCCCTAAAAAAATGCCTCGTCGGTGAGCGCAAGAAGATTTTTTTGGGAACAGATATAGGTCTTGTGGAAGGCCCCCACATTGTAAAGAAAAACGGCTGGTACTATATACTTGCGGCGGAAGGTGGAACTTCCTATGAGCATGCAATCACAGTTGGCCGCTCCCGCAACATAGAAGGCCCCTACGAAGTGCACCCCGACAACCCGCTGATTACGGCCTACGGACACCCGGAGCTAATGCTTCAGCGCTCTGGACACGGAATTTGGTGTGACTCACCCGACGGAAAGCACACCTACCTTGCATATCTTTGCGGAAGACCTCTTCCGGGAACACTCGGCAATGCCTTTACCCGCGGAAGATGCGTCTTGGGAAGGGAAACTGGCATTGCGGAAATAGTCTGGAAGGATGACTGGCCCTATGTAATACAGGGAGACGGCACCCTCCGCAACAATCCTCCGCCTTACGTTGATGTGGCTGTTGCTGCAGACAATGACGGAATTCAGACAACGCCAGGATCTGGCCCTGCTGCAATTCACTACGACTTTAGCAAGGGAATCCATGACGACTTTAAGACCCTGCGCCGCCCGCTTACGGAAAAGATTGCTTCCGTAAAAGCCCGCCCCGGATTCCTTCGCCTCTACGGAGGACAGTCCCCCTGGTCAACCTACGAGCAGTCACTTGTTGCCCGCCGCCAGGAAGACTTTAAGTTCCGTGCGGAAACAAAGATTGAATTTGAGAGCGACTACTTCCATCAGTATGCGGGAATGTGCTATCGTTATGATGAAGAGACCCAGTATCTTTTGCAGATAAGCCATGACGAGCGCCTTGGCAAAATCATACAGGTGAATACGATACTGCCCGGAAAGCTTATTCAGGGAATGCCCATGCAGATTCCTGAGGGAAAGCCGGTTTACATGCGCCTTGAAGTGGACTATGGCCTTGCCGAATTTGCCTATTCACTGGACAAAAAGAGCTGGCACAGGATGAGGCCTCTTTGCGATGCATCCGTTTTGAGCGATGAGTATTCATCCGACGGTTTTACCGGTGCCTTTGTGGGAATCTTCTGCGTAGACACTGAGATGTATTCAAAACCAGCTGACTTTGAGTATTTCGAATACGAGCGCCTGGCATAATTTTGAGCATGAATTTCTTAAAAAGGAGAAGAATATGGCATTTTTACTTGGAATTGATTTAGGAACAAGCGGAACAAAGACTGTTTTGTTCAACCTGGACGGAACTGTTGCCGCTTCTAAAACAATTGAGTACCCCCTTTACCAGCCTCAGAACGGTTGGGCAGAACAGGATCCTGCCGACTGGTTCGATGCGGTTTGCGGAACGGCAAAGGCCGTTATGGCACAGTCTGGAGCAAAGCCTTCAGACGTAAAGGGCATTGGCATTTCAGGCCAGATGCACGGTCTTGTAATGCTGGACAAAGACGGAAACGTACTGCGCAAGTCAATCATCTGGTGCGACCAGCGTACAGCCGCTGAATGTGACGAAATCACACAGAAGGTTGGGGCAGAGCGCCTTATAGAGATTACGGCAAACCCTGCTCTTACGGGCTTTACCGCCTCAAAGATTCTCTGGGTTCAGAAGCACGAGCCTGAGCTTTACGAAAAGTGCGCCCACATTCTGCTTCCAAAAGACTATGTGCGCTACATGCTTACAGGCGAATTTGCAACGGAAGTAAGCGATGCATCCGGTATGCAGCTCCTTGACGTTCCCAAGAGACAGTGGAGCGATGAAGTTCTTTCTAAGCTTGGCATAGACAAGTCCCTTCTTGCAAAGGTTTACGAGTCACCGGAAGTTACCGGAAAGCTTACCGCAAAGGCAGCCGCTCTTACTGGCTTGGCAGAAGGAACGCCTGTTGTTGGCGGAGCCGGAGACAATGCCGCCGCAGCCGTAGGAACAGGAACGGTTGTAGACGGAAGGGCCTTTACAACCATAGGAACAAGCGGTGTTGTTTTTGCACATACCACAAAGCTAAGCATAGATCCAAAGGGCAGGGTACACACATTCTGCTGTGCCGTTCCAGGTGCATGGCATGTTATGGGCGTAACCCTTGCCGCAGGTCTTTCACTCAAGTGGTTCCGTGACAATTTCTGCCAGGACGAAATTACTGTTGCAGCAGGAATGGGAAAGGATCCTTATTTTGTTATGGACAAACAGGCCGAGCGCATACCGATTGGATGTGACCGCCTTCTTTATATGCCCTACCTTATGGGTGAACGCACACCTCACCTTGACCCAGACTGCCGCGGAGCATTCTACGGTCTTAGCGCAATGCACACAAGGCAGCACCTTTTGCGCGCAGTTATGGAAGGCGTTGTATACAGCCAGAGGGACAGTACTGAAGTTCTTCGCGAAATGGGTGTTACAATCAACGACATGTATGCCTGTGGAGGCGGCGGTTCAAGCCCACTTTGGAGGCAGATGCTTGCGGACACCTTCAATTGCCCTGTTAAGACTGTGGCTTCCAAGGAAGGTCCTGCTCTTGGCGTTGCAATCCTTGCGGGTGTTGGAACAGGCGTCTTCTCCAGCGTACAGGAAGGCTGCGACAAGCTTATCAAGACAAATCCTGCTCAGCTACCGATTGCAGAAAATGTTCCCAAGTACGAAAAGGTATATCAGCTTTACCGCAAGATTTACCCTGCACTCAAGGAAACATACAAGGAACTGGCAAAGCTCTAGGCTAAGGCATAGGGATTGCACTTTGGCAGCTTGCCATGCGTCCGTGCTATAAATTTGCCTTAAAAAATCATTTGCTGCCTCTAAAAAAACTGTTTAGGGGCAGCTTACTTTTCTATGCTTTACTATTCTCAAAAAAAAACTTTCCTTTTTAGCGAAGTGGGTTTATAATTGTAGAAAAATACCAAATACGTGGCTGTATTTTGGCGCAAAAATAAAGGAGTATGGGTATGAAGATAAAATCTGTCTTCGGGAGCAGTTTTGTGCGCTACGGAAAAGTCCTTAAGGGCTACGACGTAAAAGAACTGCTCGAAAAACTTAATTCATCTACGGAAAAGCCTTTGGACAAGGTCATTTATGAACCTGGTGATTCCGGCCTGGAAGCTTTGGCTGTTGCCAAGCAGTTTTCTGTGAACGCTTACGGCGGAATGCCTGTTCAGGTGGGATACTGCAACGGTTTCAACACCAAGCTCAACTGCCTTGAATGGCACAGGGGCTCTGAACTGAACATCCCTGCAGACGACATTGTCCTGCTTTTGGCACCCCTGCAGAAAGTAAAGAATGGCCGCATTTCTTCCAAAGACGTTGAGGCCTTTTATGTACCGGCAGGAACCGTAGTCCAGATATACGAGACAAGCCTCCACTATGCACCTTGCAATGCCGTAAAGGGCAAAGAGGTAAGCAAAGACGGCTTCCGTGTGATTGTAGTCCTTCCAAAGGGAACAAACCTTGCAAAACCGGAACTCAAGGAAATTGACGCAGAAGACAAGCTGCTCTGGGCCGCAAACAAGTGGCTCATTGCGCATCCGTCTGCTAGCGAAGCAAAGGCCGGTGCCTATGCAGGAGTATCCGGAGTCAACATCGATCTTGCAAAAAGCAAATAACAAACAGTAAAAGCTGCTCTACCTGTCTTGCCAGCTAAATTTATGCGGGTTCAGACCGGTGCGCAGCTTCAAGCGAGGGAAAGGCTTTCCCCTCCAGAAGAAAAATTTTTAAGCAATTTATAGGAGTATAAGATGATCAACAACAAACCAAAAGTAAAAATCGGTATCGTAGCTGTTAGCCGCGACTGTTTCCCGGAGTCTCTTGCAGTAAACCGCAGAAAGGCTCTTGTTGCTGCCTACACAAAGAAGTATGGTGCTGACGAAATCTACGAATGCCCAATCTGCATCGTAGAAAGCGAAATCCACATGTGCCAGGCTTTGGAAGACATCAAGAAGGCAGGATGCAACGCCCTCTGTGTTTACCTTGGAAACTTTGGCCCGGAAATTTCCGAGACTTTGCTTGCCAAGCACTTTGAAGGTCCAAAGATGTTCTGTGCCGCAGCAGAAGAAACATCAAAGAACGGTGGACTTATCCAGGGACGCGGAGATGCCTACTGTGGTATGCTCAACGCTTCTTACAACTTAAAGCTCCGCAACATCAAGGCCTACATCCCTGAATATCCAGTTGGAACTGCCGAGCAGTGCGCAGACATGATTCACGAATTTGCTCCTATTGCCAAGGCTGTCTATGCACTCAACAACCTTAAGATTATTTCCTTTGGCCCACGCCCACTCAACTTCCTTGCATGTAACGCACCAATCAAGCAGCTTTACAACATCGGCGTAGAAATCGAAGAGAACTCAGAGCTTGACCTCTTTGAAGCATTCAACAAGCACGCTGGTGACGCCCGCATTAAGGACGTTGTTGCAGACATGGAAAAAGAACTTGGTGCCGGAAACAAAAAGCCGGAAATCCTTGAAAAGCTTGCCCAGTACGAGCTTACACTCCTTGACTGGGTAGAAGCCCACAAAGGCTACCGCCAGTTCGTTGCAATTGCAGGCAAGTGTTGGCCGGCATTCCAGACACAGTTCGGATTCGTTCCTTGCTATGTAAACAGCCGCCTTACAAAGCTTGGCATTCCAGTTTCTTGCGAAGTAGACATCTACGGTTGTCTTTCAGAGTTCATCGGTACTGTTGTTTCTAACGACACAGTTACCTTGCTGGACATCAACAACACAGTTCCACAGGACATCTACGACGAAGAAATCAAGGGCAAGCACGGAACATACACGCTCAAAGATACATTCATGGGCTTCCACTGCGGAAACACAGCTTCTACAAAGCTTTCTTTCTGCGAGATGAAGTACCAGCTGATTATGGCACGCGCACTCCCACAGGAAGTTACAAACGGAACTTTGGAAGGAGACATCGCACCAGGCCCTATCACATTCTACCGCTTGCAGTCAACTTCAGACAACATCCTCCGCGCATACATTGCACAGGGCGAAGTTTTGCCGGTTGCCACACGCTCATTCGGCGGCATTGGTATCTTTGCAATCCCGGAAATGGGCCGCTTCTACCGCCACGTACTCATCGAAAAGAACTTCCCTCACCATGGTGCCGTTGCATTCGGCCACTTTGGAAAGGAACTCTACGAAGTCTTCAAGTACATCGGCGTAGCAGTAGACGAGATTGGCTACAACCAGCCTAAGGGCGTACGCTATCCTACAGAAAACCCTTGGGCATAATTTTCTGTCACCCTGAACTTGTTTCAGGGTTGTAATCCTTAACAATTTAAGCGGTTGGGATTCCTTAATTGGAATTTCAGCCGCTTTTTTTTAGGACGAAGTCTTGCCTGCTCTACCATCCGCTCTTTTGCTATAATCGGCCTTCATCCCTTTGCGTCACCCGCTTTCCAGGGCTCCGCTCCCGCTCCGGCCCGCCTGCGGCGGTCTTGCCTCCGGCAACCCTTCCAATCGGGCGTAGGTCGAATCGCCCTCATGCGTCTTTTTATTAACTCCCCCCCCAAAAAACTCCGATAGTCTAAATACAAAGACTTGAAATTTTGGAGATTTTTTAGTATATTGAGATTATGAGTGGGTGCTTGAGCATGTATCGTGGGGGGAATCTATGAAAAGGTTTGGCTTTTTTGCTTCGGTAATCTTTTGCGCGTCTTTGGTATTAAGCGGCGGGGCTTTTGCAAATGGAAGAAATTCCACCAGCCCGGAAATGGTTGGTGTAAAGGGCAGAAATTTTACCGTAGGAGTTACCGAAGTAACGCAAAAACTTTACAGCTATGTAACCGGCACAAATCCATCTTATTTTAAGGGCGACAACCTCCCCGTAACAAATGTAAACTGGTACGACGCAATAATATTCTGTAATAGTCTTAGCAAGGCAGAAGGCCTAACTCCCTGCTACAGCCTTAACGGCACTACAGACATAAGCAAGTGGGGTGAGCGGCCAGAAAAGTCAATCTGGTCTGAATGGTCTTCCGTAAGCTGCAACTTTGAGGCAAACGGCTACAGGCTTCCAACCAAAGAAGAATGGCTCTACGCTGCCCGTGGCGGAGAAAACCACAAGTATTCAGGAAACGAATATGTTGGCGGTGTTGCCTGGTACAACGTAAACAGCGAGCGCATGCCCCACGAAGTTGGAGAAAAATTTGAAAACGGCTACGGCATCAAAGACATGTGCGGCAATGTTTGGGAATGGTGCTGGGATCACTACGATGTTTACAGCACGGACATGGGCGGCAGCTACAGCGACGGCTCAAAGTTCTGCATACTGGACGGCAGGTCCGGCAGCATCCCCATGGTAACAAAAACTGCCAGCCTAGGGTTCCGCGTGTTCAGAAGCAGGTAGGGGAAAAGATGCTGAGAAGTTCGTTCTGCTGATTCAGAGCCGGCTTTTTGTGTCATTTCTTGTAATCTGTAATACCCAGCCTGTTTCCAAATGGGTCTTCAAATTCAACAGCATTCCCTGTGCGGATTTTGTAAGGTTCCGAAAGGAATGCCAGGCCTGTCCCTTTTAATTCCTTGTAGCTTTTTGCGACATCATCTACCACAAACCAGATTGCGGGTTTTGCATCCGGGAACTTGTGCTTGTCTTTTAGTATGATGGCGGCTTCTTCTGTGCCAACGCTAAAGGCAGTCATTCCTATTTCCGAAAAATCAAATTTTAGTTTGAGTCCCAGAGTCTTTCCGTAAAAATCCTTTGCGGCGTCCATGTTGTCGATTGGTAGAAAAAAGTTGTCATAACTTTTCATTCTTAATGCCTCCTGTTGCATTTAGTGTTCTACATATAAGGATGCAAAATATTTTGTAAAGTTATGGGCGGGGTAAAAATTTATTTGAAAATTTCAATTACTTTTAAAAACCAGGTTTCGGAAGGTTTTGCTTCTGGCATGTGTGAATACAGGTAATTTACTTTTGCGCGGACTTTGCCGTCAAAGCGATAATCTTTTTCTTTATAGTCAAGGCGGGATATTGTCTTTTTCATCAGTGACTTATTTTTTTCATGTGATTCCCTAAACTTAATCCAAGCGGTACAACTGCAGGGATTTTTTGCATCAATAAGATTGCAGTGGTCGGCAAAGAAGGAATCCAAATTCATTCTTGCCCTGAACAAAAGCCCTTTGAGCGTGTTTGGTGAAACTTCAAGAAGCTCTGCCACGTAATCCGCATTCATTCCAAACATGTCCACAAGAGAAAATGCGATGCGCTGTTTTAGGGTAAGTTTTCTTACCATTGCCATAAAGCAGCCGTTCTGCAAATTTTTTAATTCATCCGCAACAATAACTTCTTCCTCTGCTTGTGGAAGCGGTTGAGCAATTATTTTTCCGGCAGTTTCAGCTTCTTCCAGCTCAA
>JAILHV010000040.1 GCA_024695625.1 Treponema sp. | reverse complement strand
TGTCAGAAAGATGTCGCTTAAAGAGCGCTACGGTGAATCGTTTAAGAAGCTTGCAAGTCTTTCTGTTGCGGCTGCTAAGATTGACAGCACCAATGTTTACCAGGAAGAGAATCCCACGACCCGTAAGATTATGGATGCGCTTGTGGAGGACAATACCCTGCCGGAAAGCCACCTGGAGGGTACGGAAAATTTTGAGAAGTTCTATGATGAGGTTTGTGCTGGTAAGCGTGGCCTTATCCTTATGGAGCACTATTCCAATACAGACCTTCCGGCTTTTTGCTACATGTTGGAGCATTCGGGCAAGGAAAAGCTTTCTGACCTTTCCAAGAGAATCGTTGCCATTGCAGGCATGAAGCTAAACGAGGCAAGCCCCATAGTGCGCGCTTTTGCGGAAAGTTTTACCCGCGTTGTAATTTATCCTACCCGCAGCCTGGACACAAACGAAAAGAATGCCGCTACGGAAGAGGAAGCCAAGGCAGAAGAGCAGAAGGCAAGGAAAATCAACCTGGCCGCCATGCATGCCATGGATGACTGCAAGAGAAGGGGACAGGTAATACTTGTTTTCCCTTCAGGTACCCGCTACAGACCCGGCCATCCGGAAACAAAGCGTGGTTTGCGCGAGATAGACAGCTACCTTCGCATGTTTGACATTGTGATTTTGGTTAGCATTAACGGCAGCATTCTTGAAATTCAGAATGAAGACATGCTGGACGACCTTGTTGCCCCTGCCAAGATGTTTTTTACGGCAAGCCCTGTAATAGAGTGCAAGCCTTTCCGCAAGGAATATCTTGCTTCTTTGCCGGAAGACGAGGCAGACCCCAAGCAGAAGATGATAGACCACGTAATGGAGCTTTTGGAGAAACAGCACGAGGAAATCCAAAAGATTTACTAGTTTTGGTCGGCTGCACTTTGCAAATAAAATGCGGTCCAGAAAATACAAAAAAGATAAAATTTAATTTAAATCTTTACAAGTAAGGAATTATTCATTATTATATAAGATATGGCAGTCTTAACCAGTCAACAAATTGGGCGCTATTACGAAGAATATCGCGATACAGAGATAGCGTTCACAAAAGACATTATGCATACTCTGGCTTTGGATCCGCGCCAAATTTACATTAAGTGTACTGGCAACCAGTGGCCTTGTATAATCAACTCTACGTCCTTTGCAAAGGCAAAGATTATTATCGGCACAAAGGGCAGTGCCTTCCAGCAGCTTGCACGCAGAGACGCTCCGGCCGTGAACTTGCGCTATTGCTTCTACCAGAATGACGGCCAGATGATGACTTTCCTTATAAGCGGAAAGATAGGCTCAATTTCTTCATATATGAATAGCCGCGACCTTGCCGTTCTTGAAGTGATTTATACGCAGAAGCCGCCGGATGACTTTATCGAAAAAATCGGCCACCTGATTGATGCAAATGCAAACGCCATAAAGCGCAAGGAAGACCGCATAGTCCTTACCCCGGACTCCTGCAGAAAGCTTGGAATTCCAAAAGAAGAAAGTATTATTTCTATTCAGAATGTTCCCCGCCACTGCATTTTGCGCGACCTTTCTTTTGGCGGTGCGAAGGTTCTGCTTTTGGGGCTTCCGCAGTTCCTTAAGGACAAGGAAGTTTTGCTTAACCTTGAATTTGACGAGCCGCATGAAATAATCAACCTTAGGGGCCGCATTGTTTCTACCGGCGAAGTTGAGGGCAGAAAGGACATTGTTGCCGCAAACATCCAGTTTTCGGAGGAATCGGTTACGCTTTCGTACAAGATTCACATCAACAACTACCTGACTTCCGTACGTAAGAATGAACTGGACGCTTCTGCAAAGGAAATGCAGTCACAGGCAGAATCCCAGGGCAGTTCAGCCCAATAAAAATCAAAGGTTTCGCGAAAGGGCATGTCCGGTCAGGGCATGGCTGCTTGCGGGACCAATGCATCCCTCCCGGTAAGGAAAAGTTATGATTCCATCAAATCCATTAGACTCGGTTTATTTTATAAAGTTGCCGTCTGACTTTGCACTTTCAGACCATGCGGTAAAGATTGACCCGGAAATTTTGCTCCCGGTGCAAAAAAAGGATTCCAGCGATTCTGAGTCCTTTGACATCAAAGAGCTGACCCAGGAGCAGATTCTTTCGGGCATACTCACTGTCCTTGCCTACGACAGGGAAAACGAGCACCTTGACTACTACCGGAAGATTATCATGGAGGCCCGTCCCAACATCAAGAAGGAGTTGGGGGAAGCCGCAATCCTCAAGACCCGCAACGAGGACTGGGACCTGGCAGAGGAAATTTGGTCTGCCCTGCACGGACTTGACCCGGCCGACAAGGCGATAATCCTTAACATGGCCATTTTCTTTGACCAGAGGGCAGATTCCTACCGCAAGAACGGCATGAATGACGATGCGGACGCCTACGATTCGTCTGCACTGGGCTACTATAAAGATGCAATGGACAGCGAGCCAGAAATTCCAGACGCATTTTTTAACGCGGGATTTTTCTATTTAAAGCAGCGCAGGTACGGCGAGGCCAAGGGGGCTTTTGAAAGCTTTTTGGCCCTGACTTCCGACACCAAGGATGAGGATTTGGGGGAAAACGGTCTTTACAAGAAGGAGCGTGCCCAGGAAATCATCAACAAGATAGACAGTAGGAACCTTTCCAGCGACCGCTTCCACCATGCCTACGAGCTAATTGCCGGTGGAAAGGAAGAGGAAGGCCTTGAGGAAGTGCGCCTCTTTTTGCAGGACAATCCCGCAGTTTGGAACGCCTGGTTCCTTCTGGGCTGGGGCTTGCGCCGCATTGAGCGTTATGAGGATGCCCTTAAGGCTTTTGAAAAGGCCCGCGAGTGTGAAGGCGGTGACGAGAGTGCGGATACGCTGAACGAGCTTGCAATATGCCAGATGGAGACCGGAGACATGGACGGTGCCCAGGATTCCCTTAACGATGCCCTTTCCATGGACCCCGAAAACACAAAGATAATCAGCAACCTTGGCTGCCTTTTCCTTAAGCTTGGACAGAAGGAAGAAGCGGTAAGGTATTTTAGGACCGTGCTTGAGATAGACCCTGCGGACAAAATTGCCGCTGCACAGATTAAGGCCCTCGGTTAAAAGCTAGACAGAACGCGTACTTGCCGAGCAAAGGAAAGCGGAGCAGGTACGGCAGGGATTGGAGGGGCGCGCAGCGTTCGCGGCTTGTCCGCGAATGGAGCCGGTAGGCGGAACCCCGGAAAGCCCACACACAAGCAATGTCCGGCAGCAGATAAAATTCCTTTATAAAAACAAAATTGCCGCAAAATAAAAAAGACAAAAAAAACACCCGCCGTAAGTCCGTATTGGAAGTTACAGCGGGTGTATCCTATAATGCTAAGCCGCTAGGCGACACAAACTACTGCAACAGAGCAAGAACGTTCTGTGAGCTCTGGTTAGCCTGTGCGAGCATTGCGGTACCGGCCTGAGAAAGGATGTTGTTCTTTGTAAAGTCAACCATTTCCTTTGCCATGTCTGTATCACGGATGCGGCTTTCTGAAGCCTGGAGGTTTTCAGCACCAATGTCCAAACCAACAACTGTCTTTTCGAGGCGGTTCTGGTATGCACCAAGGTCTGCGCGCTGCTTGTTGATCTTCTTGATTGCTTCGTCGAGAGTACCGATTGCGCGGTTTGCTTCGTCTGGAGTACCAAGAGTCATGATTTCTTCTGTACCAACATTGCGGAGTCCGAGAGCTGCTGCGCTCATTGTACCAATGTAAACCTGTGTTCTCTGGTCCATGTTAGCACCAATGTGGAGCCACATAGAAGCTGTAACATTGTTTTCACCAGTTGGGCGTGCAAAGCGGCCTGTGAGCATGTTCATACCGTTGAACTGTGCGCAAGATGCAATGCGGTCAACTTCTGCGATGAGAGAAGAAACTTCAACCTGAATCTGCATGCGGTCTTCGTCTGTGTAGATACCGTTGCTTGACTGAACTGCGAGTTCACGGATTCTCTGGATGATGTCTTCTGTTTCCTGGAGGTATCCTTCAGTTGTCTGGATGAAGGAAATTCCGTTCTTTGCGTTTGTGGAAGCCTGGTTCAAACCGCGGATCTGGCTGCGCATTTTTTCAGAAACTGCAAGTCCTGAAGCATCATCACCTGCGCGGTTGATCTTCATACCAGAAGAAAGTTTTTCCATGTTCTTCTGCTGGTTAACTTCGGTCAATCCTTCTGAACGCTGTGCAAACATAGCACTCATGTTGTGATTAATAACCATAATGTATCTCCTCTATACGAGTTTATTAAGTTACAGACAAACACATTAGGTATGTTTGCTGTCCCCGGGGGTCTACCACCCTATACTTTGAATTTCGGAGATGCAAATTTGAACTTTAGAAAAAATTTTGGCAAATTTTGACTTTTTTTTAGCTTTTACCCTGAATTTTCTACTTTTTTCCTTTAAATGCAGATTTTTTTACGGGGTTTTCTGAAGGTATTTTTCTGGACGTAGCCCTGAATGCTCTGCCATTTATTCCTTGGCTATAATCGGGTTGGCATTTTTTTGCGTCACGGGCTTTCCGGGGTTCCGCCATTCGGCTCCATTGCTCTGCAACGCGCTACGCGCGCCCCTCCAATCCCGCGTAGGACACCTGAAAAAATCCCTCCATGGATTTTTTTGAGGATTGCAGAATTTTGTTACAATTTTGCATGCGCTAAGCCGCCCTCCATGGCTCAATATTCCTTGGCAAGAACCAATTACGTTCCCTGAGCTTGTCGAAGGGAACATGCCTAAAAAAAATATTTGTTAAGAACTAGGGGTTCTTAGGCATATCGCGAAACGTTGAGCGATATGGCCCCTAAGCCGTGCCGGGAAAGGGAGGGGGGTAAGGGGAGGGAAAACCCTCGCTTCGGAGTAGGGGGGTGTCCCTCCCCTTAAGTTTGGGGTCCAAGGGCTCTCCCTTGAAAAGAGTTTTTCAGTAAACACTATTTACTATATCAGTGCTTGGCACATTCGCTGCAGCCGGTTACGATTACGTGTTTTTTGCCGTTGCTTTTGTTAAAGAGGCGGGCTGTAAGGTGGCCGTTTTCCAGGGGGACTGTCTTGTGGCAGACAGGGCAGACCCGCTTTATGCCTTTTTCCGGTATTGGGTAGCAGTGGGGGCAGCCGTTTATTGTGCACAGCTGGTCGGGAACATTCATTGGGCGGTAAACGCGGCTTACAAGGTCTTCTCCGGGAAGAAGCAGGCTGTTGCAAAGGGGGCAGTTTACGATAAGGCCTTTTAGCGCAGCCTTTTTTGCCTCTGCCTTGCGCCTTGCAGCCTCCGCTTCCTCCTTGCCGTAAGCCTTCCATTTTATGTACCAGTTCAAAAGAAGGATAAGCACTATAAAAGAAGCTGCCGCTATAATGTAAAGTAGCTTGTCATCCATAATAGGCCTTATTTTACAAAGTCCTTCATGTTTACGTCCAGCACGGTGTTTCCAAAGACAAATTTGGAGATTGTGTGTCCCTTGGGAACTTCCACGCGCACGTTAAGATAGGATTTTCCAAGCGGAACGTACTCAAGCTTCTGGTCCCTTTTGTACTGGGGCAGGAACCATGAAAGAATCCAGGGTACGTCATCGTGTTCTGCATGGTTTATGATGTAGGCAGGAATAAAGACTTCGTTTTCATCCTGAACATAGACCAAGTTGGACTTCCTGAGTTCCTTGTAGCTAATGCCGGCATTGTCCGACTTATTGTTCACCACAAGGGTAAGCTCGTAGCTAACGCGTCCGTCCTTGTCCCAAAGCTGGTCTGTCCTTGAATTCTGTGTGTTTTCCGAGCCATCTTTTATGTCTACCTCTGCGGAAAAAAGCCATTCCTTTTCGTTAGGAATTTCTTGAATTTTATCTATGGACAGTTCAAAGTTGCTGGTCTTTTTTAAAACCTTTGTGGACCAGTTCTTTTTTGCGCTTTCGTAGCTTATGTAGGGAAGAGCCTTTGCAACTGAATCCTTTTTTACTGCAATGAATGTTCCAATTCCTGCAAAAACTATAAGCAGCCAAGTAACCGCCAGGATTACAGCAGTAATTAGTGTCTTTTTTACAGGCTGCTTTTTGACAAGCTTGTAAAGCAGAATTGCCACGAATACCCAAAATGCAAGACCTACAAGCGTTGCAAGTGTAATAACCAAGAATCCAATAGCCATTTAACCCTCCGATATAAGACAGATTTATATTATAGAAAAGAAGGCTTTTGTTCAATGAGTTCTAATGCATTGCTGATTGACTTTCTTGCTGAATATGGTAAAATTTAAGGTAGGATAAAATATCAAGGAGGACAAAAATGTCGGAGCTGGCATTTAATTCTGTTCTTAATGAAATAGATTCTTTCTCTTACAGTCAGTGCGTCGCTCTTATGGCTAAGCTTGCGCAGACTCTTCAGGGGTGGGCCCCAAAAGATGACGGCAGGGATTTGTTTTATTCCAAAAGTAACATTGCGCATCTTGAACGCGGCATAAAAGCCCTTGATGAAGGAAAAGGCATTGAGCATGAGCTGATTGAGGTTGACTGATGAAGAAAGTCTGGTTCGATGAAGCGTGGGATGATTACCTTTATTGGCAGGGGCAAGACAAAAAGACTTTAAAGCGAATAAATGCACTTATAAAAGATATAGAAAGAAATGGTTTTGACAACGGTATAGGGAAGCCTGAACCCCTGAGGGAAAATTTAAGCGGTTTTTGGAGTCGTCGCATTGATGAAGTGAATAGGCTTGTATACCGCATTGACAATGGTATTTTGCAGATTATTTCTTGTAAAGGCCACTATGAGTAACATACACGATTATTGAAAAAGTCACTTCTTGTCGATATAATTAAAATAACATTTTGTCTGGAGAAATTTATGAAGAAAATTTTGACTATACTTGCGGCTGCCATAATGTCTGCGGCTATTGCAACGGCTGATACAGTTTTTATTCCTCATGTTTACGGAGGCTTTGGCCTTGGAACAAAGGTGGACAGCGACAAGCCTCTTGGCGAAGAAAAGCAGAACTATGCGGACAGCTGGATTGCCGGCCTTGGCATGGAGCTTAATGTTCCGATGGGAACTTATTTTGGCGTTCAGTCCGGGCTTAACTTTTTTATAAACAATTACGCGGTGGACGAACACATTACCGGTCAGCTCCGCTATTTCTCGCTGGACATTCCGCTTTTGCTTACATGCAGCTACGGAGCGTTCAATTTGGTGGCGGGACCATACGCTTCCATTCCGATTGGAAAAATCCGCGGTTCCAAGGACCTTGACGGAGACAAAATCAATTCTGACACAAAGATAAACTTTGGCGTTACTGCAGGCCTTGGCTTTGAAAGGAAGATGGGTACCGGAAGGTGCCTCGTGGAAGCCCGCTATCTGTTCGATTTGCTTCCTATGAAAGACGATGATGACAACGCTTTCTTTACACGCCGCGGACTCTTGCTTGACTTTGGCTACAAGGTTCCGCTCCTCTTCTAGCAAACCGCTGTATGAACATCTGCTTGTTCAAGCCGGAAGAAATTGCCAAGCCGCTGGACATTAAGGACGAAAGGGCAGTCCACCTTCTAAAAATCCTGCATAAGGGCGAGGGGGACTCCTTCGCGGCCGGAATAATCGGTGGCAAGGCAGGCAGGGCTACAATCACCCGGCTGGATTTGCACGAGGAAAAGAGCGCTGACGGAAGAAAAACCTTTAAGAAGGGCTCCATTTCCTTTGATTTTGTTGGCGAAAGCGACGGAAAACCGCTTTTTCCACTAAAGATGATTGTTGGCTTTCCGCGACCCATTCAGCTTAAAAGGCTTTTGCGGGACATGGCGGGGCTTGGCGTTTGCGAGATTCACCTTACGGCTACGGAACTTGGCGAAAAATCCTACCTAAAGTCTGATCTTGCCAGGTCGGATTCTGGCTACGGTATGCTTTTGGAGGGCTGTGAACAGGCTGCCAGTACGCATATACCCAAGCTTTTTATGCACGATTCGCTTGCAAAGTGTCTTGATTTTTTGGAAAATGCTGACTTTTGCGAAGGGGGAGCCTCTTCTGCTTCTGCTTCGTCTGCTACCGGAAAGTTTCTAAAGGCTGCCTTGGACAATGTTGGCGCTTCAGAAAGCCTTGTCTCTTTTATGGCAAGGAATTGGCGGCAAAATGAAGCCTTGTGCGGCGCGGTTGCGGCAATCGGCAGTGAGCGCGGCTGGACTGAAGGTGAAAGGAAGCTTCTGGAAGAGAGGGGCTACAGCCGTCTTTGCATGGGAAGCCGGGTCTTGCGGACGGAAACTGCTGCAACCGTTGCGGCAAGCCTTATCCTTGGCGCTATGGGATATTTGAATTAGGCGGATGCCTGCACTGTGGCACCTGGAGAAAAAGTGATAGATAAAAAAGGATTTGCAATTTTGACTATGATATTCGGGGCCGTATGGTGCATAGGGGGAATTGGAATATTCATAAAGGATGAAGTTTTTAAGTTGAATGCAATCGAAACAACCGCAATAGTAGTCGGTTATGAAGAACATTATAATAAAGAACACAACTCCAAATCATATTCCATAAAATATTCTTATTTTGATGAGAATAAAAAACAGCATGTTAAAACAGCAACCGGCTCATCGAATCCGCCTGAATATAAAATTGGTTCAAAGATCAAAGTATTTTATGCTAAAACAGATTTTGACAAAGCAATTTATGACAGTATACACTCTTTACTTTTGTATTCATTGTTTGGAATAGGTGGCTTTATAATTTTTATAATTGGGTTTATAGTATATAAATATAGGAAAGACATAGAAACCGCTTTTTCGGTTTAAAATGCAAGTTTGCAGCAATTTATGAATTTTGCGTGGGAATGGTAATATATGGATAATGCTTCTATAAAAGATATGCTTTTGGACATTCAGGAGTCAAAGCTTGAATTCACCGTTACAATGACAGGCAAGGAGAGCAAGAGGGTAAACGGCCTTTACAAGCCGGAAACCAGGGAAATACTCCTTCACAACAAGAATTTTAAGACGGACAGCGAGCTTATTTATACTGCCGTCCACGAATACACCCATCACCTTATAAACGAAGAAACCATCGTGGCAAACGGAGGAAGGGAACCTCCCCACCAGGCAAGGAGCCACACAAACTACTTCTGGGCAAAATTCCATGCCCTGTTGGAAGTTGCAGAAGAGAAGGGCTACTACAAGATAGACATTTCTTCTTCCCCCGAGCTGGAGGAACTTACCAAGGAAATCCGCGAAAAATACATTGTGCCCAACGGCCGCCTCATGCAGGAATTTGGCAAAAAGCTTATTCAGGCACACGCACTTTGCGAAAAGTCCAACATACGCTACGAGGACTATCTGGACAGGGTTTTGCAGCTTCCAAGAACCACCGCAAAGACGGTAGCCCAGGTTGGAACCTTGCCAACGGAAGACGCAGACCTTGGCTTTGACAACATGAAAATCGTGGCCGGAATAAAAAAGCCGGATGAAAGGGCAAAGGCTCAGGAAGCAATAAAGAGTGGAAAAAGCCCCGACAGCGTAATTGCAATGATGAAGAAAAAAGCATCAGAGACGGATCCCAAGACCAAGCTGGAAAAGGAAAGGGACCGCCTTACAAAAACAATAAATGAACTGACTCACCGTCTTGAATTTGTGGAGGAAAGCCTTGCAAGCCTTTAAGAAAATTATTTCTGTAGCCGCATTCGCTATGATTGCAGCCCAAGCTGCCCTTGCGCAGTCTGCCGTAAGTTCCGTCACGTCACCGGAAATGCCTTCCATTTCTGCCCCAACGCTGGGAAGCGGATTCTACGTGCCGGGAAACCCAAAGAATGCCCCCTTTACGGGTTGGCGCAGGGGAAAAAAGAATGTCCCGCCAAAAAAGAGCCTTCCTGCTGAAAGCGGCCTAAAGGATAGCACCGGGGAAAGCGTTGAAAGCATTTCAGAGCAGGAGCAGATAGCCCGTGACCTTGCACAGAGTGCTGCCTACCTGAGCGGAAAGGAGAGGGAGGACTTGCTAAAGGCCCTGCAGAACTACCAGACTGCATCGGAAAAGCTCCGCAAGGAAAACGGTGAAACTGCGGCTAGTTCCAAGAAAGCCCGTCTTTTGCGCTTTACCGTTGGAGGAAAGGACATACTCCAGTCATGCCGTTCTGTTTACGTGTCCGACGTGCTCCAGGACGGAACCTTTGTTGTTACAGGCGACAGAAGCCTGCACAGTAACGGCGGAAACCTTGATGAAATTTTCTACATACGCTTTACGGCTACCCCGCAAAAGGCAGACCTAAAGAATTACAGCGCATGCACTTACGTAACCCAGTCGGCAGAAGACGAGGAAAGCGGCCTTTACCGCATGAGCCGCCTGAATGCACTTGAGGCAAACCGTACCGGACATCTTGTAACGCTAAAAACTTCAGCAGATGAAGAGGACATAGACCTTCTTATTGACCTGGGAGTTGAAAAGTGAGCGGACAGGAGTCAAAGCTTAGGGAGGGATGTGAAAAGCTTTCACTTTCCCTTTCCCCCGGCCAGTTTGAAGCCTTGGAAAGTTACACGGAGCAGGTTCTTGAATTCAACAAGGGCTACAACCTGATGAAGGCTGAAAACCGCGATGAATTTGAAGTGAACCACCTGTTGGACAGCCTTGCGGCATGCAAAACAATAGAATCCCTTGCCCAAAGCCTTGCTGCCTCGGGAAAAGAGATAAAAATCGGTGATATTGGAAGCGGAGGCGGTTGCCCGGGAATTCCTCTTGCCATAGCCTTTCCCCAGTATTCATTCACTCTGGTTGAACGCATGGAAAAGCGCTGTGCCTTTTTGCAGCAGGTTGTAACTTCGCTCAATCTTAAAAATGCAAAGGTTCTCTGCCTCCAGGCGGACAAGGTAAAGCCAGAGTCTTTTACAATAGAAGTCTTCCGCGCATTCCACCCCTTTGACACAAAGATAACCAAGCTTCTCCTAAAGATGCTTTGCAAAGGCGGCTTTATAGCTGCCTACAAGGCCCATGCAGAAAAAATCACTGCGGAAATGGAAAGCATAAGCTTTATGGTTCCCTCATATAAAAAAATTGCGCTCACGGTTCCCTTTCTGGAAGACCACGAGCGCAATTTGGTCGTAATTCAAAAATAAAAATTCCGTTCAGATTTATACGCTAACCTGCTTTAGAAGGGCTGTCAACTGGTTCTTTTCTATAAGATCCAGAGGGCGGCCCTCTATGTACCTGCGGGCTTCCTCCGTAAAGTCACCGGCAGTAACGCATATTCCCCGGTCTGCCTTTGTGTCGTGCAGGTGTCCGTGGAAATCGCGGATAAAAAGTTCTCCTGTTGAGCCTGTCGTCCTAAAGAAGCGGAAAATTTCGCTGTCTGAAAATTTGGGGGAGTTCACTTCAAGCACAAAGTCGGTAAAGACCTGCCCCATGTTTATGTCCATGAATTTAAGCTGGGCATCCTTGTAGTAAACCTGGATGGCTTTGCGGCACAAGGCAACAAAGTCCCCTGTTCCTGCGGTAAGGTAAAGCTGTAGGTTTGAATTCTGGCTAAGTTCCTGGTAGCGGGCAATAAGGGCATTAACATCCTTATAGTTTGAATTGATAAAGCGGATTTCCTTAAGCTGGATAAGCCCGTTGCTGAGCTGGTTCTTTGCAAAGTAGGCCTGGGCAAGCTTATAGCGGATTTCAACCTTTATGTCGTCGTCTACATTTTCGTGCTTTAGGCCAATCATAAGGTCGGTTATGGCATTGTCAAATTCACCAAGGCTAAGGTGGTAGATTCCGGCCTGGAGACAGGAGCGCGGTCCGTAAACCGGGTCTGCCCTAAGATGCATGAACACCTTTATGGCCTTGTCGCCGTGACCTTCCTGGGTCATTGCATCCGCCATGCAGTAGAGGGCATCCTTGTTGGCGGGATCTTCTATAAGTGCCTTCTTAAAGCAGGACAGGCTGTCGTGGTAGTGGTGGGAATTGTAGTAGCTCTGTCCCAGCAGAAGGTTTACCCCGGTAGCGTCTGGCCGCACAATCAAGGCTTTCTTTAGACAGGGAACTGCCTTGTCGTACTGCTTTGCCTTTACGAGTGCATAGCCCATAAAATAGTTTGAGTCAAAGTCGTGGGGATTTTTCTGGTAGGCGAGGGAAAGAGAAATCATGGCTTCGTCCATCTTGTCCAGTTCAAGGGCGCAGATTCCAGTCCTTAGGAAGGCCTTGTAGGAGTCTACGTCAATGTCCGTCTTGGAAATCTTTGAAAGCTGTGAATAGATGGGGAAGGCCTTTTCCCAGAGGTTGCTGGTAAAATAAAGTTCTCCCAGTGACTTTAGGGCTGCCGCGTCATTGGGGTTTTTTGCAAGATGCCTGTTGGCCTGCTTTATAATCTGGGCCTGGCTCTTCTTTTGCCTTACAGGTTTCTTTCCAGTCCCGCCAGAATTTATTTTGTTGGGGAAAAAGAGCAGGAAGGCAAAAATGCCAATGATAACGATTGCAGCTATAAGGTATGGAATGACCATAAAAATACCCCTTTTACAAGTCTTTAAAACAAAGATTCCTTCTTATGTATCGGCCAGAAGATGTAATAAGTTGAATTGCTAACACCTTGAGGTTGCATACAAAAGCACGGCAGGGATTGGAGCACCGCCGTAGGCGTTCCCGCAGGGAATGGAGGGGTAGGGCCCCCGGAAGTGCGGAAAGCCCCTCAAAAATGGCATGACTTTCTTTCCTCCAAAAACAGGGGCGGGAACATACAAAAGCGCCGCAAAATTCCCCGGAAAAAATCCTGCTACTTGCGGGAACACTCCGCCACAAAACCGCTTATCTTGTCCAAGGCAGTCTTTATTTTTTCTACGGAAGTGGCGTAGCAGCAGCGTATGTGCCCCTCACCGCCAGCTCCAAAGACATTGCCCGGAACAACAGCCACGTTCAGCTTTTCAAAGACCTGAAGGGCAAACTGTTCGCTTGTAAGGCCAGTGGAAGTTATGTCCGGGAAGAGGTAGAAGGCACCCTTTGGCTCCGGCACTGGAAGACCCATGTCGTTAAATGCCTTAACCATAAGGTTCCGCCTCTGCTGGTAAGAAACGCGCATCTTTTCAACTTCGCTCCAGCCGTTCTTAAGACCTTCCAAAGCCGCATACTGGCTCATAATCGGAGCGCAGATTGTATTGTAGCCGTGAAGCTTTATAATCTGCTCGCAAACATCTTCCGGGGCAGCAATGTAGCCTATTCTCCAGCCGGTCATGGCAAAAGACTTTGAAAAACCGTTTAGCACGATTGTGTAGTCCTTCATTCCGGGGAAAGACCCAATGGAAGTATGCTTTGTGTCCTCGTAGGTAAGCTCGCAGTAAATCTCGTCGCTAATAACCCAAATCTTGTGCTTCTTTACAACCTCGGCAATCTTGGCAAGCTCCTCTGCCGGAATTATAGTGCCTGTAGGATTGTTGGGCGAACAAATCATAAGGGCCTTGGTCTTGGGAGTGATAAGCTTTTCAATCTCTTCTGCCGTTGGGTAAAAGCCTGTCTTTCCTGTGTTAAGGTGGACAACCTTTGCACCCGCAAGATTTGCAAGCGTCGTGTAGTTAACATAGCAAGGCTCGCTAACGATAATCTCGTCCCCAGGGTTAAGAATGCACCTTAGGGAAGCGTCAACACCTTCGGATGCTCCAACCGTTATGATAATTTCCTTCTGCGGATTGTAGCGCATGGAATATCCTTCAAGGTACTTAGCAATCTCTTCACGGAGTTCAATCAAGCCCCAGTTGCTGGTATAGCTTGTGTGCCCCTGCTCAAGATGGTAAAAAGCCTCTTCGCGCATTGCCCATGGGGTAGGAAAGTCCGGCTCTCCAACCGAAAGCGAAATAACGTCATCGTGGCCAATAAGCATCTCAAAGAATTTGCGGATGCCGCTTGGCGGTGTTTCAACCATTGCCCTGCTGAATTTATCTTCTCTTGGATTCATGCTACAACTCCTTCACGGCTGTCTGAACGCTGCTCAACATAGACAATGTCGTTTTCTTTGTATGTCTTAAGAATAAAATGGGTTTTTGTAGAACGCACACCCTCCAGCGTGGAAAGCTTCCTTGCAACAAAAGAAGCAACCTCCTGCAAAGAGTCGCCCTCAATGATAACCTTAAGGTCGTAGCCCCCGCTCATAAGGTAAAGGGACTTAACTTGCGGAAAGCGGTAGATGCGGTCTGCAATACCGTCAAAACCATGCTCCCTCTGCGGCTGAACCTGAATCTCTATCTCTGCCTTAACCTTTTCCTTGGCGGTACTGTCCTTCTCTGGATTAACAATGGCGGCATACTTCATGATAATACCGTCATTCTCTAGCTTGCGGATAATAGCCTCAACTTCTTCCGGCTTCTTCTTAGTCATAGCCGAAATATCTTCTATAGAAATGCGCGCGTTGTCCCGCAGCAAATTCAGTATTTCTTCAGAACCGTCCATAAAA